>LZRQ01000066.1 GCA_002159155.1 Firmicutes bacterium ZCTH02-B6 | reverse complement strand
CACCGGAGGATGGTCGGCTTCGAGTGGAATCAGTGGTCGGCTTCGGTTGGAATGCGTGGTCGGTTTCCGTCGGAATCGGTGGTCGGCATCAATTGGAATTCATGGTCGGTTTGGGTTGGAATATGCACCCGTACTGGGCCGAATCCGGTTTCAATCCCTCATAGGTAGAGCCCAAACCTTTCTTGGCCATTTACTCATGTCGCCTCCTTAGCTGTTTCAATCCCTCATAGGTAGAGCCCAAACGTGCTCGGGCTTGTGGAGTCCATCGCAGACTGGTTCCTGTTTCAATCCCTCATAGGTAGAGCCCAAACGCCGCCGCGTGGCAGCTGGAGAAGCAGCAGTACGAAGTTTCAATCCCTCATAGGTAGAGCCCAAACCACAGAGCAGGAGGGATTGATGATGCCCAAGCGCGAGTTTCAATCCCTCATAGGTAGAGCCCAAACATAGCGCCGGTACAGCTCGATGGCTTTCTCGCGGGGGTTTCAATCCCTCATAGGTAGAGCCCAAACATGAAGACCGCCCTGCTCATGAGACTGGGAGGATATGTTTCAATCCCTCATAGGTAGAGCCCAAACTTGGGCGGTGCGATGCGCGCCCGCACATCCTGCGCGCGTTTCAATCCCTCATAGGTAGAGCCCAAACCTGCGCGGTCGTGCACGGCCCTCGCCCGATCAAGTAGTTTCAATCCCTCATAGGTAGAGCCCAAACCTGATGGTTTCCTGAGAGACATCTCCTGCCGTTGATGGTTTCAATCCCTCATAGGTAGAGCCCAAACGAGTAGGCGGCCCGACGCGGGCGCGTGGGGTCTCTACTGTTTCAATCCCTCATAGGTAGAGCCCAAACGATGAGTGGATCGCAAGCATCGATGACAGGGACCTGGTTTCAATCCCTCATAGGTAGAGCCCAAACCTTCACCTGGCGACTGACGGAAGAGGAGCTCCAAAGTTTCAATCCCTCATAGGTAGAGCCCAAACCTGTACATGGCAGTGTGACTTATCGGCGACATACATGTTTCAATCCCTCATAGGTAGAGCCCAAACGCCGGGTCGGTGGCTTGTGCGGCAGGCGTAGGGTGGGTTTCAATCCCTCATAGGTAGAGCCCAAACTTGGGAAGACCAGCGCTACGCCCTGCTCATCAACGTTTCAATCCCTCATAGGTAGAGCCCAAACCCCTCTTCCAAACCCACCCCTCCCTCCTGGTGCGGCGTTTCAATCCCTCATAGGTAGAGCCCAAACGAACGGAGTTTCTGGAGAACTGTTGTGCCAGACGTGGTTTCAATCCCTCATAGGTAGAGCCCAAACGAGGGCGACGGCGGCGAGGACGACGAGGGAAACCCGGTTTCAATCCCTCATAGGTAGAGCCCAAACAAGAATGGCATACTCCATGAATCCGCTGAAGTTCAGTTTCAATCCCTCATAGGTAGAGCCCAAACCCGTCGCGGGAAGCCAACACACAAGCACAAGGAGGGTTTCAATCCCTCATAGGTAGAGCCCAAACGAGCTTGGTTGGAAGGTCATTTTCGACGATGAGGGGTTTCAATCCCTCATAGGTAGAGCCCAAACCCGTCGCAAGCTGGGATTTCGTGAAGAGGCTCTCGTTTGGTCGTTCGCCGATCCCGTCTGCTTATTTCCTTCGCCGCAGCTAGATGCGATCCTGCCAAAAAAAGACGTGTCGTCGACCTCCAGGGGTTTTTGCACTACCGGAGGTCGACGACACCGCGTGTACTTGATTCGTATTTCACAGAACCAGCTCTTGTCCTCCCTTTTCGAGCCCAATCACGTCCCGGCGTCCGTACTTCGTCGAGCCAAACTCATAGATGATCACCGAGTCGTGCTTCTCATCAATGAGATCCTTCAGTTCCTTCTTCAGGCGTTTCAGTCGTCCCGGGGTGATGTCACCTTCAAAAACAGAATTCTGGACCCAGTATAGGTACTGCCGGCACTTCTTCAGAACCCGCGCAACGCGCTGCTCATCCACATCGTACACCAGGATGACGAACAAGGCTTTTCACCCCGATCCCGGGCTACAGTCCCGTACACCGTCGCGTCCACAGTTTACCATCGGCTTTCGTAGGGCTCGTACTCCTCTTCACCCATCAGATGCTTCTGGAGTTTGAACAGCTCCATGCGGATCAAACTCCGATACGACACGCTGCGCCCCAAGCCGCGATGATTGATCGTCGTCTTCAGACGTTTCTCGAGCTCTTCAATCATGCGCTGCCGCCCCTTTTCCGTTAGGAACACCCCGCCCGCCTCAGATTCGAAATCCTTCTTGGAGAGTTGCCCTCTTCCGATGAGCGTGAATATCGCTCGATCCACCATGATCGGTTTGAAGATCTCGGCGACATCCAGGTTCAGCGTAAACCGGCGGAAGTTGGAGGCATGCAGGTAGCCGATCCGAGGGTCCAGGTGGGTTTTGTAGATCTCGGACAAGACGGCGGTGTAAAGCAGCGAGTTGCCGAAGCTGATCAAAGCGTTGAGTCGATTCCCCGGCGGACGGCGGCTCCGGCGTTCGAACGTGAAATCGGGATGCTTTAAGATCACGTTCCAACCCGCGTAGTAGGCTTCCCGGCATCTGCCTTCTATCGCCATGAGTTCCGAAACGTTGCCGGCCTCATCGACCTTGTTCAGGTGCTCTTCAAGCGTCTCCACCAGGGGCGCAAGCTCCTCTTCGCCGCGGTTCTCGTAATAGCGCGCCACAACCCGCATGTTCCTCAGAGCGCCGCGGACGAAGGCTTTGGCGAGCTTGAGACGCTTTTCTGGGTCGAGGTAGTGCTCGCTCTGTCGCAAGATCATGTAACCCGAATTATGGTGTTCACGAGGGTAGAACGACCCGGTGTAGTAGCCATAGTAGTTGTAAAAGTGGATGATGATCTCTTTCTGGGAGGCGAACTCCAGGAACTTCTTAGTGATGTCGACCTCACCGAACACGTGCAATTCCAGTGTATCCTCTACGGGAATGAACCGCTTTCCCGACTCCGATTCTAAGAAGATCGTGTTATCCTTTCGCTTCAGAGCACCGTTGCTAAAAATATAGAAACTTTTTGGCATCCTTGTCTGCGCTCCCGCCGGCAATCAGCGCCGTGTGATTCTAAGCCCAGCACAATTCGCGGTAGGCGCACGACCGGCAAAGCGGTGTCTTCTCCGCCTTGGGCGGCTTGTCAAGATAGATGATGCGCAGGATCTCGCGTTCAGCCCGGTCCAGCTCCCTTTCCGACTCAGGGTCGAGCATGACGCGCACTACACGCTTCTCCTCCGGGATGCGAATCTCGCCGGTCGCCTGAACCCCCATGCGTTTCAGTTCGCGAAGGTAGTACAGGAGCTGCATCCGGGCGCTCGTCAAGTGCTTCGAACTCTTCTTTACCTCCCCAATCACTAGGTTCTCTCCTTCTTCCCGGAATAGGTCGAACACAGCGTGACCGATGGAGATCTCTTTCTTCTCTCGCTTGTAGGCGTGCTGATGTAGGAAGCGCCCATACTCCAGATTATCGTCTTCGGGGTCGGGATCGAGTTGGTGTGCGACGAGCCACACTTGGCGCTTGCACACGTAGTAGTACCAGACCATGGTTCCTGTAACGCGGAGCTCGCTCGCCACGGCACCATCTCCACCTTGATTACGCAGACGATGATTGCCGAGCCGATGCCCTCGGGCCGTTGACGTCGTGACCGCTGGCAGCCCGTGCAACGCAGCCCCAGCCTTGAGCGTTCTTGCTCCCCAGGCCGGCATCGAGCGCCAGGGTGAGAAGCTCTTTCGGTCCATGCAACGCGAGTTCGCAATGCCAACCCTTGACAACCGTCCCCTTGAAATTTCGGATGACCATCCTTCCGCACCGCCGCACTTCGACCTCGACGCTCCTCTCAGGCTCCCGGCCATAGACGGCGCTGTACTTCCGGGCCAGGTTCTCGGCGATCAAGCGCCTGAAATCGCCTTCGCCCGGTTGAAAGTAGCAGGTGTACTTCCGGCCGTCGGGACGCAGCAGCGTAGAGTAGGTCACGATCGGAGACAAGGTGCGAACCTCGAGATGCTCGCCTTCCACCTGCGAATCGTCGCATTTGACGCCCATCACGTGGAACAGCTCACTCCCCGCGCGGAACTTTCCTGCCTTCAACAAGGACGTAGCGTAGGAGTCGATGATCTCGCGCACCGGTGACGCAACGACGATCGAGGCAGGACCGCGGAAACGAAGGCCGCCGGCCTCCCGCTGCGGTCGTCCCCGGACGATCACGTCGGAGAACACAATCATCCTCAATGCCCTCTTCTCGGCCGGGAACCCGGTGTTATGCACATGTTCCGCCAATGCTGGATCCAGGGTGGAGTAGATTGACGCCTGGAACTGTCTTGGGAACTCCCCGGTCAAGAGAGCGCTCTCAGAAGCAGGTTCGAATTCTACAGTGAGTCGCACGCGATCAGACTCCTTCGAAAACCAGATAGCCTTAGAGGTAAATCCACTCGTCCAGGTCCTGTACGAGGTTGCCGAATCCCGTATCCTCCCGGTACAGGTGAGGCTGTCGCAACAGGGCAATTGCCGGCGGCCGCTCGGACGGGGAGACCTCGCCGAGGTTCGTGATCACACGTGCGCGGCCGTACGCGACCGGCACGATGAACCGCTGCATCAGCCCCAAAAAGCGCTTGCGCTCTACGAAGGAGAACTCGCTGATCCACGTCCGCTCTCGATAAAGCTCGTACAACCCCCCGGGATCTTCCACCCCAAAACGCGCGAGCAGCTCGCGGGTGCCGTCGTCGACCCATGGGCCTGCGTTGGGAACGAAGACCGAAACACGATACCCCTTCTCCTGAAACGGGCTGATGCGCTGCAAATCGCTCCAGCGCCCAAGGGCCGCCTCTTTCAAATACGTCAGAGTGGAGGTTCCAGGCTTCCTGCGAAACACTTCCTCGAAGTACCGCTCGCACAACCCCGGCATCTCCGGCTCAGGGATGGTGTGAAATGGTTCCAAGAGCTCATCGCTGACCCGGGTGGCGATGCCGTCGTACACATACTGGCGGGTCTCCTTCCCGTCACGTAGGAAGTGGAAGTCAACGACCTCCGCCAAAGGCTCGCCCTCCGCGGCGTGCCGGTTCGCCCGTCCTGCCGCTTGCACCAGCGAGGGGACGATCGGGCGCGCCCGGTAAATGAGACGAAAGCTCAAATCAACACCCGCCTCGATAATTTGCGTCGCCACCACCACGGTAGGCTGCTTGGCGTTGAGCCGGGCACGGATCTGCTCGATCCGCTCCTTCTTGTGCAGCGAGGTCATCGCCCCGTGGAGGTTGAACACTGCGACCTGGGGGCCGCACCGTTCCTTTACCTGCTTATACACGCGGCCCGCGTCCTCGATCGTGTTGAGGATTGCAGCGACCACGCGGCGCTCTTCCACAGCCTCGACGAGCGCGTCAGCAAGTGCGTGCTCATCCATCTGCTCGCGGCGGACGGTGACGACATAGCGGCAGGGCGAGGGAAGCGCTTGCGGTGTCAAGTCCACCGGGGCGACCCGCAGCGCATCCAGCGGCGGCGTCGTCGCGGTGATGAGCAGCGCAGTCATCTCAAGGCGGGCCGCTGCCGCTTCCATCAGCGACAGGAACAGCCGCCAGACGTCTCCGTCCACAATCTGCGGCTCGTCGAGAATCAAGAAGGCCTTCTGCATTGCCCGCAGGCGGATCGTCTCTTGAGCAGACTGGGGCAAAAGCCCGCGGAAAAGCTGGTTGAACGTGGTCGCCACGATCGGGGCCTGCCAGGATTCCTGCAGGAGGAGCTCGTGCGGATCGCCTTCATCCGCCGAACTCGACTGGAGCACCGACAAGTGGTGATGCTCCATTACCTCTAGCCCGGTCGCATCCCGCATCTCCCTGACCGCCTGCGAGAGGATGGTGAGGTACGGTGCGACGTACACGATCCGCTCAGCCCTGCCGGTTCGGCACGCTTCGAGGCCGACGCGCAAGGCAGCGAGCGTCTTTCCCATGCCAGTGGGCATGCGCAGGGTATAGAGGGGAGACAGGGGCGCCGCTTGATACGCCCTCACCACCTCTTCCTGCGCCCTCTGCCTCAGCCCGGTCAGGGTCGTTGTCTCGCGGGCATCGAGCTCGTCACCCCGCTGCCGACAATATCCGAGCAGGCGCTCGAGCGCGGCGTCGGCCTGCTGCGGCGAAAGGGCTACGGGCGTCACCTCGGCGACCGAGAAGCGGTCCGCGCTGATGAGTCGCGCCGTCCGGATCCGCTTCATCACCACGTCGTCGCCTGCTTCATCCGTCGATGCCACCCGGCGCGATTGGTGCGCGATCACCAGGCGACGCCACTGCATCCGGGCTTGTCGGATCAGCTCAGGGATATCCTCCGGCGAGACGATTGCGCCTGCCTCTACCGGCGGGAAGTGCTCGCGTACGAACCGCAGCAAGCCCGCAAGATCTGTTTCCTCCAGGCACCCGGGGCGCCAGCCTGCTTCCCACGGCGGCGCGGCTTCATCGAGGTCCTTGAGATCCCCGTGATGGTCCGCGAGGTCGGCTGTGAGCTGCAGGATGGCGCCATCGAGCAGCTCGGCGTTGTGCGCACAAAGTTGCCGATACTCATTGCGAAGCCGCAAGGCGAAGACGAAGAAGAGCGCGGCCCCCAAGAAAGCGTGGGGCACGCTTCCCCGGCGATGATCCGGAACCTCGATGTAACGCTGCCACGAGGTCTGCGCCTTCCCCGCGTCGTGAAGCAGCCCAGCAAGAAACTGCAACTGCTCGAAGGGATCGCCTTGCGGATTCCCGCTGCGCTCTGCCACGTCGATGAGGTGACTGGTGAGCGGGTATTCCCGGCCGCCTTCGCGGGGCCTGGCGATACACTGTTCCAGAGGGATCACCAAAGGCAGACGGTTCCCTCCTCTGGGAGGTCCACAAAGGTGACATCCGGGGTGAAGGGCCCGGCAAGGGGCTCGAAACGGATCGGCCCGCCGTTCATGTCGTAGAGGAGGTTGATCGTTCCCCGGAACCGCCGCCCACCCAAGGACTGATAGAGCACGCCCCCTGCCCGAGAAAGCTGCGCCCGGTCGTCGACCATTAAACGACCGACGACATGCGTCGGCACGACCGTCGCCGTCGTCAGGGCGACCCCCGGGCTCACTTCCCGGGGGCTGCCCTGGAACACACCCATCCATTCGGGCACAGTGAGTGCAAAGGCGCTGCCCAGGTAGGTATGGTAAACGCTTCGCCGCGCCCGGATGAAAGCGGCCAGCTCCTCCAAACGCGGCCCGGTGTAATAGATGCGGTAGTGGGGCTGGACCAAGAGCTCAATCGAGGTGGGGCGGTTGAACTCCGGCCCGTTCCCCAAGAAGCCCT
Organism: Firmicutes bacterium ZCTH02-B6; assembly: GCA_002159155.1. Taxonomy (GTDB): domain Bacteria; phylum Bacillota; class Limnochordia; order Limnochordales; family ZCTH02-B6; genus ZCTH02-B6. Next base: position 8,292 of record LZRQ01000066.1, on the reverse strand, counting down.
TGCCCAGCATCGACAGCTCTTGGACCGACTTCTGCACGGGAGACATGAGACGGACCCCCGCCCGTGCTTCGTCGTAGAGGAACTCTTCGAGCCCCAAAATGGCTCCCAACAGGCCGCGCAAAGCCGTCCGCGTGATGAACGGATACGTGGCATGCGTCGCCGTCGTGTCGGGACGCCGGAAGTGGGCGAGCGACCCCTTCAGGTCGAACACCAAGACATCCAACGCCTATCCCCCGTCCCGTCGCAAATCGCCTTCCCTTACTACCACTCCTGCTTCTCCCACGGGAGCTCCCCTACCAACTTCAACCGGGGATCAATCCAGTAACGCACCCGCGCCACCTCGGAAGCGTAGTGGTTCACCCGGTCGACGAGGCGGGTCACGTCGAGCTTCACGCCGTCCAGCGACGTGGGGCGGTTGCCGCGCCTCCACTCTTCAGGACCCGGTTCAAGGCGGAGCGCGTCCTCAAGATAGCCGATGCGGAAGAACGGGTCGTTGTACTCGATGTGAAGCAGGAACAACGGTTGCTGGATGCCGCGGCCCCGGGCCTGCCGGTGGAGCGTCCCTTTCCACAACGCTTCGAGGAGCAGGTCGAGGTCCCGCTGATCCATCCCGGTCTGCTTGGCGATGGACGCGTTCACGATGGCCGGCATAACGAAGACCGCAAAAGGCACCAGGTACGTGGTCCAGATCGTCCCCTGGCTGGCTCCCTCTCCGTCTCCGTCACTTTTCTCGTCTTTCGCGTCCTTGGACGGCATCACCACGGTGCCTTGGGTGTACACACTCTCTACCGGGTGCAGTGAGTGAGCCCACCCGAACTGCACGGGACCCGTGAGCTGGAAGTTGCTCTTCGAAACCGAGTAGACGGCCCCGAATAGCCGCACATCGACAGCGGCGCGACAGAGCACCTCTTTCATATCGTCCGAGTCGACGCCGCTTTGCTTCTTGATTTCCTCGGCCAGGCTGCCGCGGCCAAGGAGCGTCTTCCCGTCTTCCTTGAACTGCTTCCGGACGAAAACGTGATAGCGATGGCCCGGCCCGCCGTCGGGGTAGCGCGCCAAGATGTAGTCGCGGACGTCGCGCTTGATGCTCACGTCGGAGAGGGAGATCCTCCCATCCTCTTCCCCGAACAAGCGGCGCGCGTCGCTGTCGTTCAACGGGTCGCGGTTCGGAATTCCGTCTTTCACACTCTTTACAAAAAGGATTTCTCCGGATCTCACTTCAAACGCGGACATCAGCGGCTCCCTCCACGTTTAACTCCGTCTCATTCACAGTATCCTCTGCTGTGTCGTCCGAAGACTGAAGCGAGTAACCCGCCCAGAACGCAGCCATGAACGCATCCCTTTCCCGCCGAATCTCGTCGCGCCGGTGGCTGAACTCCATGAGCACCACCCCGCAAAGGCGTTCGAACCACTGCGGCAGAGCACCCCCGCGCCAGAGCCTCACCCGGTACTCGCTGAACTTCGAAAGGGCGCGCTGCCATACAACTTCGGGCGTCAGATCACTGCCGAAGGTCATCACCCGATGCCTTAGGAAGTCCTTGCCCGTCTGCTTGTAGTACCAGCGGCTGAACTGGCGCGTCAGGTGCCCGCAGGCAAAGCCGAGTTCTTCAACGTCTTGAAAACGCACCTGCTGTACGTCTCCGGCCAGCATGGCCTGCAACTCTTTCCAGGACCTCATCGACTCCCTCCCCTTCATGTCCGAAGTGGCGATTTCAGCGTGGAATGTGCGCATGAACTCGCGGAAGACCAGATAGAACAGGACTTCCATTCGGAGCTGCCGATACGCGGCGGGCAAGTGGCGGGCAAGCGACTGCATGCGCGCCGCGGCGTTGGCGACGAAGCGTTCAAGTCCCAAAGGCCTTCGGTGCAAAACATCCGCCAGCGCCTGCCAGAGGTAGGGAGCGCCATATGCCGTCGCCAGTAGATACGGCAGCGAACGGAATTGCTGCGATTCAATCGGCGTCAAGGTCAGCTCCAGTTGCTCTGCGGCTTCCGCGACGACCGATGGCAGGCGGCCGCGCAACAGCTCATCCAAAGCGCTCGCCACAGAAGGAACGACGTCTTCGATGACGGCGCGCAGGTGCACGTCGCCGCGGCTCACGTCACCGGAGTAGTAGTAAAGCTGCAAACGATAGACCTCATCGTCTGCGAACTCGATGGGCAACCTAGCCTCGAAACCCGTGATGGTGTCGAGATGGCGCTGTACTGCGTTGTCTCGCTCCATCCGCATGCTCGCGACGCTGCGGACAAAGAACTCCCGATCGACCTCAGTCCCGAGGAATTCGTCGAGGACGGGGAGCGCAACCAAGCTGCCGTAGATCCGGTCCGGATCCGCCTTGCGATTCTCCCTCGCCCGCGCCGAGGCGACGGGGCTGAAGATCTCCTTGGTCAACCAGTTGGGCAACGTCTGCGCCAAACTCGAGAACACCTGGGCTCCGATGGTGAGTGAAGCGTAACACAAAGGGCAAAGGGCGATCCCCTCAACCAAGTGATCGGTGTCCAAAGCAGCAGGCAGAGGTGCCGTCCATGTGACCGAGAACCAAGACCAAGCCTTCGAATAGATGGAGACGAGTTCCGCATCCGTTCCGCAAACGGAACACGCGCCGGCCCGCGAACCCATTTCCGCACCTTCGGCCGCCTTGGCAAGCCATACCCGCTCGAGAAGCCGCACAACATCCACACAGATGCTCCGGCGAGGCGACAACCGGCTTTCGCAAAGCACAATGCGCCCATTTCCGCCATCGTAGACATAGGGCGAATTGGGATCCGATAGGTCGGCGATCACAATCACCGCCAAGCAGTTCTCGCCATCGCGAGGGATATAGCGTGCGAACTCGCTCGCCAGAGCAGCGCTGATCTCATCGATTAGTTCATCCGGCCAACAGAAGCCAACGGTACGAGGTACGCGCCCTTTCAAGAACCGCTTGATTTCGTCAGTCGCCCCTCGGAAGGCGCGAAAGTCCCCGTCGTAAACGATGTAAATGGGCGCCGGGTACCGTCCCTGCGGGGCACGGGGATTCCCCCTCGGAAGGACGAAGGGGATGCCGATCGCTCGCTCTTCGTCGGGCTGGAACCGTTCCGAGCGCCCGTCCGATTGCATGTGTCCCCACGAAGCGCAGGGGTGGGCCTGGACCTTGCGAGCGCCGCCGTGATCGGCGATTTCGACGACAAACACGCGTTGAAAGAAGTTGCGCGCCCGCACGTCCGTCACGTCGGAGGCTTGTCGCAAGAGCTCGAGCGGCTCCGCGCCCCCTTCCACAAAGGGGCGGCCCAAGCGGATCAAGCTTTCAATCAGCACAGCGCCCTCGCTCCTCGAATTCAGGAAACATGCGATTTCAGAAATTTACTGATCGACCCGGTTCCCTTCCGGCTCCCGTTTCGATGTCTCATCTTCACGAATCGTCTCTCAAATAGCCATCCCCTGTCCTCAGAAAAGCCGAGCACTTCTCCCGCATTACCCGAGCCGCCTGATGTATTCGGCGACGAGCTGCGTCTGCTCCAGGCCTCGGGCGGTCGTCTCCACCCGCATGGGCAGGGCGTCACCGGCTGTGCCGTAGCGGACACCGATCACCCCTCGCTCCGGATCGAGGATTCGTACCCGCTCGCCCTGATGCATCTCCTCGGCGTAGCCGACGAACGACACGCAAGAGATTTGGCAAAGCCGGTCTACGTACCGCTCCCAGCCGCGCGGCCGCTTGTGCGGCTTGTTCTCGAAATGTTTCTTTTTCTCCGGGGGCAGCGGCGAAGGCTCGGGCCACTCGACCGGCTTGCCGGCGACCATTTGCTCTTGGGCGGCCCGGTAGAGCAGGAGCCCGGCCGGCGACAGGTAAACGTACCCGTCATCGCCATCCTCCACAAGAGCTCGCAGCGCAGGCTCCCGGTTGAGCCAGGACTCCACCTCTACCGGCCGGCGCGGCTCCTCCTCGATCCACTGGAAGAACTCCTTGTTGCGCGCGGCAAACGCCGTATCCCACGCCAAGGGGAGCTGGGGCAGTGTGACGAGCTCATTGTGCAGCTCGTGAATGTACACGACCTCGACCTGCAGGAGCGCGCCAAGCAAGTTGAGGTAAGCGATCTCCGCCTTGAACCCGCCGGTCGCGCAGATGATGATGCGCTCCCCAGTGTTACCCAGGCGGCTCTGGCGGATCAAACCGCACGTCAGGTCGATCAGCGACTTGAGACCCCGGGAAAAGTTCCGCGCCCCGTAGCCCAACTGGGCGATCCGCTTCAACTCCACACTGCGGCAGCGGCGCCCGTAGTAGGCCGCCAGGCGCTCGGCGCAGAAAGCGCCGTCAGGCGTGTCCGAGTGGAGGAAGACGAGTCGATCGTCCGGCCCTACCTCCAGCCGGCTCAGGGTGTTCATCTCCGCGCTCGCCTTAACCGGATCCGCCTGCTGCAGCCACTCGTCCACCACCTTGGCGTCCGGATACTCCGCCCCGCCCCCCGGACTCCACTTCCAAGGCCTGTCCCGTCCCGCCAACAATGAAGTGCCCACACTACAAATCAACATCCGGGTCATCGAACGCACCTCCCAATGCAGAGGATACAAGGACAAGGGGAACGGCGCACGGATAACAACGTTGCCGCTGCAACCGCACGCACTACGAATCCCAGACACTGGTCACAGCGGCCGGGACGACGATCCGCTCCGGTGAGAGCTGGATGCCGTAAGCGGAACTCCCGTCCCACGAGATGCGGGCCACGCGAAAAGCACGGCGGCCCGGCCGGTCGCCTATTTCGCGGTTGATCCTCGATACGGTCTCGCGAAGCGCCCGCAGGCGGTCTTCCATCGTGCTCTCCGAACTCGACCAGCGCGAGAGCGTCTCGAGGCGGTGGTCCTTGAACCCGCCAAGCGCCACGAGCCTCCGCAGGGGTTGATGGAGAAGGGCGTCCTGCACCTCGGCCACGGGCACGAAGCAACGGTCGCAGCCCGGGCATTCGGGAATGCAGCGAGCCCGCCGGGCTGCCAGGGCGACATAAACCACGCGGGCGAGCGCCGGCAGACGGAGATGATTCTCGCCGATGAACACCTCGAGCGCGTTGCCGATGCGCAGGAGGGGCGGCTCCTTGAGATGAGACAACTCCTCTTCGACCCGGCGGACGAGCTCGCTGTAGCTCGACGGGCTGCCAGGTACATTCAGGACATCGAGATGCTCCCGCAAGAGTGCCACGGGCACCTCCACTAGCTCGATCAGCCCAGGGGGCGAACCCGGGGGCGGATAAAAAAAGTCGCGGTCCGCTTCAAGGTGGGGCGGGACGAGGACGTGAAAGAGCCGGTCGCCTTCGCGCCCGTAGAACTGGAGTGCCAGCGCCAGGTAGGGACCGATGGTCTTTCGGGCCCCGGCGAGGGAGCAAAAGAGGCGGCGCGAAGGGTCGGCGGCTTGGTCCCGGATAAAGCTCAGCAAGGTGTCGGCAACGAGCTCGTTATCCTCGCGCGTGCGAATGTCTTCGAGGGGTCGATCTGCGTTGAGCCGCAGCCCAGCGGGGGCGTCGGCCGCGCGGCCGAACACCTTTGTCTGTACCTCCGGCGGCCGTAGGCCGTACTCGGCGAAGAGACGGTAGAGCGCGCCCCTTCCCCCGTCGATCAGGGTGCGCTCGATCACGCTGGCCCCTCCGCTTGTCGTCCACATGTAGATCTCGTCGATCGGCTCCCCACGTTCGCAGGCAATGGCGTACACGGTCTCGGTAACGACTTGCGGCGACAAACCGACGGAAATGACGAGCACACCTCTGGAGCGGGACCGCGGGCGGGGTCGCCGTCCCGGCTCCCCTAGCGATCGCTGTTCGTTCAACGTCAAACCCCCGGTGCTTCTGATTCCTCTTACACTCCCGCCTTCTTGCGCAGCTCCGCCTCGACGGCTTCGTCCGGCGCCATGCGGCCGTAACCCGACGCCGTCTTGGCGCCCGCCCCCGCCCAGTCGAGCGCCCCGGCCAACCAATCCATGACACGGTCGAGATCCTCGCCGGAGACGTTCCCGGCCGGGATCACCCCGAAGAGGAACCGCGCGCCTTGTTCCGTCGTCAGGAAGAAGACGGGGACGGGCGACCGCCAGTCGCCGGGCGGGTCGTCCTCGGTCCAATTGGCGTAGTGGGGCGTCATCACGTCAACAGCGAGCCGGGGCGGCCGGCAAGGAATCGCGTCGAGAAACGCGACGGCGCCCTGTTGGCTTTCTTGGCCGCCTTCGCTTCGCTCGTCAGCGTCACGGCCGAAGAGGCGCCGCATCCGCTCACCGTCCTCCGGAGCGACGAGCCGGGTCCAGGCTCGCACCATCCCCTTCACCGAGCTCCCGGGGAGGTAAGGCACCCCCAGGGTGGAATGCCAGGCGAAACCGTTCTCTACGGGATGCCGCCGCCCAAGTCCCGTGACGAAGCGGGAAGTGGTGCGAAAGACCCGCCAGCGCCCTCCGTGCGCCTCGACTAAACGAACCATCCTTACAGCGCTCTCGCGCAGGAGATCCTCCCACCCCACAGGCGTGCCGCCTTGCGCGAGCTTCGTCAGCCAGTCGAGCTTCGGATTGTCGTCGCGCGTGGCCTGGGTCGTCCAACTGGGGATCGCGCTGGCGGCCTCTGCGCCCTCCGAGCGGCGCAAGCGCTCCTGCTGTTGCTGGCGCCCCTGCTGCCGCTCCTCTTGCTGCGCCGACGGTTCTAACAAACGCCAGCGGTCGAAGAACTTGTCGAACCAAAGTCCGAGGTTCCCGTCGCCGCACTCCTTCGGCAGTGCTCCCTCGAATCGGTAGAGGGGCAGCAGGGGTTCTTTCCGGGTCTCCCGCCGGGTCTTCTCCCCACCTTCGCGACGGCCACCGTGTTGTCGGATTTCCCGACGGGCGTTCATATTACACCTCCTCCCGCCGCGGGAGGTGCGCCTGGCAGAACTTCTTGTGCCACTCGAGCCAGGCAAGTGCCTCGGCCTGTGCGCGCAGGTAGGCTTGCTGGGGGGCTGCCATCATCGCTGTGAGCACGTCGCTGGCCCCCGGGTAGACTCCCCCGTCCGGTCGGCAGAGCCACCGGTTCAAGTTCTGAAAGAGCAGGAAGTGCGCCGCCTCCTCCGGTTCCCTGCGACCCTTGTTGTCGCCCGGTCCGGCCGCAGCCAGCTCCGTAGCGAGCGCTTGGCCCAGGCCGTTCATCACGATCGCGGAGGCAAGCCGCTCCACGTACGAGCGGTATAAGGCGCGGAAATCGCGGTCACCCTTGGCCATCACTTCCTGCACACATGCCAGGGCGTCCGCCGCCCGGCGCTGGTCAAGGCTCCGAGTGTCCATCCCGCTGCCGGTTTGCGTGCTCACGCTGCGCCGCCCCCTTTCGCCGCCGCTTCCGACTGCCGCACCGTCACGGCGAACCACCCCTGTCCCACGGTCTCATTTCCCCCCGCCTGGAGGTACGGCCGCTCCGCGGGAAAGAGACGGCTGAGCGCTCCCAAGGCACCTTCGCGCCGCTCGACGACAAGGGCATACATCAGCGTGTCCGGCGGGATGCTCTCCTCGAACCAGAGGTTCTTGCTCGTCTTTGTATCCTTATCGAGCTGGTTGCGGGCTTGAATCGGCAGCCCGTACCGGGCGAACCACGCGAAGTCGTTGTCATCGAGCACCACGAGCTGCCGCGGCAGGCGCCGGCGCGTCTCCTCGTGTGCGATCAAGGGCGCCAGCGCCTCGATCAACTCGGGATCCGGCGCGCCCGTCACCCGGAACTCCCGCTCCTCCAGGAAAAGGCGGTCTTCCCCCGTGGCGAGAGCGCACATCGGCTCTACCGAGGGAACCGGGGGCAGAGGGTCCACCCCAGCCCGCTTCAAGTCTCTTTGGTACCTTTCAATGAGGAACGGACAGGTCACCCAGCGATAAGCGCCGGTGAGCGACCGAACCGGAAGCAGAAGGAGGCGCGCGTCGGAGACCAAGAGCGATCCCGCTTCGTCCTGGGTTCCGAAAATGTCCTTCTCAAAATTCTCATCGTTGTTGGTGCTCCGTCGACCCTGGTCGCGCAGCGCGCCTTTCAGACTCGAGCCGGCGATAAAAGGATAGTCGGTGGCTGCTTCCCGGGCGACGGGGAGGTCCACGACGCCGGTGCTCCGACCGGTACCCGGGTGGATCGACGTCTCAGCCAAGAGCCCGATGACAGCGCTTCGCACACGATTCCCTCCTCACGAAATCAACCGTTGGGCCAAACGCCGATGGCGACGACTCCGTAGCCATAGGCAGTCCGCTCGCCGATCCGGGGCAGCCCAACGCCCCGGCGGGCGATCGCGTCCGGAACCGACGCCGGCAACGTCTCGCAGAAGAGCACGCTCCCTGCGGGCAGCAC
>LZRQ01000065.1 GCA_002159155.1 Firmicutes bacterium ZCTH02-B6 | reverse complement strand
GGGTGTGGGACGCGGACGGACAGCTCGTGGCCCACGTCCCAGGGGAGTTGGGATTCCCGCCGCCGCTAGCCTGACGCCGGCGGGCGGGACGTCGCCACTGTTGCTAATTGGCTTGCGCTGCGGGAATATTAGGCTTCAAAGCCAGGAACGGAAGGAATTGTTTCTCTGCGAAGCGAACGGACTTCTGGTGTGCCATAGTGTGGCAAGGCGTGCCGGGGAGGTCTCGGGTACGAGATGAGTCGTCTTTGGAGATACATCACCTCGTCGCGGCTGTGGAAATCCATCTATCGTAATCCTTACCCACGGGACAAGCGCTCGAGGGCGATGGTCATTCTCAACAGCTTAGCCTTGCACCTGCACCCGGTCCGGGTGCCGAAGCGGGCGACCCGCATCACCTATACGTGGGGCCTCGGGGGCTTGGCGACTTGGTGCTTTGTGCTTTTGACGCTGACGGGCGTCTTCCTTATGTGGTACTATATCCCCACCACGCAGGACGCCTACTGGACCATCGTGCAGTTGCAGACCGAGGTTACCTTCGGTGCGTTCTTGCGCAACCTGCACCGGTGGGCCGCGCACGCCATGGTGCTCGCGGTTCTGGCTCACATGACCCGCGTGTTTTACACGGGCGCGTACAAACCGCCGCGTGACTTCAACTGGGTGATCGGGGTCGCGCTGCTGCTGGTCACGTGTCTCCTCAGCTTCAGCGGCTACCTCCTCCCGTGGGACCAGCTGGCCTACTGGGCTATCGCGGTCGGTATGGAGATGGGCGGTGCCACGCCCTTCATCGGCAAGCAGGTGCGCATGGCGTTGCTGGGCGGTTTTGAAATCGGGCAGCAGACGTTGATCCGGTGGTATACGCTGCACGTGATCTTCTTGCCCCTGGCCTGCATCCTCCTGATGGCCACCCACTTCTGGCGGGTGCGCAAGGATGGCAACATCTCCACGCCCGTCTATGAGGATGACGACGAGGAGACGCTGCGGGCCGTGGAGGCGCGGCGGCAGCAGCTGGCTGAGTAGGGAGGGACACGGTTTCCATGGCGACGGAAGTGCAGCGCCCCGCGGGTGAGGGCAAGGATGATTTGCTGCGGACGGTGGATGAAAAAGACCTTAAGCCGGTGCATGTCTGGCCCAATCTGGTCAGCATCGAGCTCATCGGGGCGCTGACCATTACGCTGCTTTTGTCTTTGATGGCGATCTTTGTCGCGGCGCCCTTTTACCGGATGGCCGACCCTGAGTTGACGCCCAACCCGTCCAAGGCGCCGTGGTACTTCCTTGGGCTGCAGGAGTTGCTCCTGCACATGCACCCGGCCCTCGCGGGCGTGGTGGTGCCCACCGCGGTGCTGGTGCTTTTGGGCGCGATCCCGTACATCGATCGCAGCAAGAAGGGTACCGGCATCTGGTTCTATAGCAAGAAGGGCGTTCCCATCGCCGTCTTCTCGGCGATTTACACCACAATCTGGAACGTTGGTTTGATCTTGGTCGATGAGTACTTGCCGGCGGGCGGCGCCAACGGCATCGCACCGTGGCTCAAGATGCACGGCTTCCCGGATGCTTTCGCCGAGATTTTTGTGCCGATCGCCTTTATGACGTTCATTCCTTTCTCCCTCTGGACGATCGTCAAGCGGCGTTGGCAAGCGGACATGCGCGAATGTATGATCGCCATGTACTCGTTCTTCCTCGCTTCGTTTATCGTGCTGACCATCATCGGTACGGCGTTCCGGGGTGAGGGCATGGCGTTGTCTTGGCCGTGGGATATTCCGTATCCGCCCCATGGCAAAGAGTAAGGCGAAGAGGTGAACGTGCCAATGGCGGAGGCCGAGGGCAAGGAACAGCAGCAAACGGAAAAGAAGAACCAAGCGGCCATGAGCCGCCGGGGCCTTTTGCGCAACGTGATGTGGGCGTCAGCCGGCGTCTTTGCGGCGCAGGCGGCTGTAACGGGTCTAGCCATGTTCTGGCCGCGCAAGGTCGAGGGGTTCGGTACGGTCATCGATGCTGGTCCCATCGACGAGTACCCGGTCGGAACGGTGACCCGGATCCGGGACGGGCGGTTTTACGTTTCACGGCTGCCCGAAGGGGTGCTGGCACTGTACTGGCGTTGCCCGCACCTGGGGTGCACCGTGCCGTGGAATGAAAATCAGAAACTCTTCATTTGCCCGTGCCACGGTTCGGTCTACGAGCCGACCGGGCAGAACATCGCCGGCCCGGCGCCGCGTCCGTTGGACGTCATGCGCGTCGAGATCCGCGGCGGGCGGCTGTACGTGGACACTGGCGACATTCGCCAGCGGGACCGGCACCTCCCCGAACACGTGACGCCCGTCTAAGGAGGGCTTGAGGGTGTACCACGTTTCCGACGCGGTCGAGCTATTAATCGTCTTTGCGACCTTTTTCCTGACGCTCGCCATCATGTATTTTGCGCAAAAGTGGATCGACCGGGACGAACGGGCCGCGGATGACGAAGACTGACGGCTCAGGCCTAGGGTGAAAGGAGTCGTTCCCTTGTGAGCGGGAGAAGGTACATCGTCGTCCTCGTGCTTGTCTGGGCACTCATTCTAACGTGGGGCCTGTACCTGGCCTTCGAGGGCACCCGCATGGCCAGAGCCGAGGAGGAGCACTGGGAGGATCTGGTCCATCGCGGGATGGTCACCTTTGCCGAGAACTGCGTCGTGTGCCACGGGGCGGCCGGGCAAGGCTTCGTTGGGCCGCCGCTCAATCGTGAGGAGCTGCGCGGGCACCCGGCCGAGGACAAGGACATCTTTGAATTCATCGTGAGCACGGTGCGGGACGGGCGGCCGGGCACCACTACGCCCCGCTGGGAGCGCCTCGTGACCGGCGAGTGGGCGTCCTACACGGCTATGCCGACCTTTGGGGCGGTGCACGGCGGACCGCTCAACGAGTTGTTCTTGCGGGCTGTGGCGACGTTTATCATGATGGGCGACTGGAGCGAGGTTTCGGCCCACATCCCGCCGGCGGAGATTCCGGAGGATAGGGAGGTGCTCCTGAGCCGCCTGCCCAACGCCGCCGGGTTAACGCCGGAGGAGAGCCGCCGGGCCAAGGAGGTCTTCGTGGATCGCGGTTGCATCGCGTGCCACAGCATGAACGGGGTCGGCGGCAAGGTAGGGCCTGATCTAACCCAGGTGGGGGCTTGGACCCAGCTGACGCCGGTAGAGGAATGGGAGGCATTCCTCTACTCGTGGGTCGAGAACCCGCCCGCGATGGAGAATCGTGCACCGGTGTACTGGTCCAACTACGGTGGGCCGCTTCCGTACGCGGCCGCCGGTTCGGTGCAGACCCGCACCGCTGGCGCTCAGGCGGCGCGGGTGCAGACGGGAACGGGCACCAGCGTCACAGGGATTGGCGGCGAGGAGGCGCCCTCGGTGTGGGAGCAGATTCCGTTGCCGAATCCAATACCGCTCAATCCGACGCAAATGCCGCCGATGCCCATGACCGACGAAGAGCGCGCGATCCTGGTCCATTGGCTCGCGCGGCTGGGACGGTAAACAGGATGAGGTGGACAGCCCCATGGTCCGGGTAATCCCGCTGCTGGTGGTCGCCTTCATCGTCGGCAGCTTGTTTCGGATGGCCAACGAGTTCGGTGTGGGGCTGTTCCGTATGTTTGGCACCTTCGGGATCGCCGTAATGGGGGCGCTGGCGACGCAGATCGTCACCGCCTGGCAGGTGGAAGGGGCCGTGCGGGAACTCCACGAGCTCCTAAAGAAGTTGCCGGAAGGGTGGAAGGTGACAGGGGCTCGCGGCGATAGCCGCCGTTGGCGAGGGTACATCGTCGGCCCCGGGCGTGTCTTGGCCGTGGTGACGACGCCTGTGGCCAATTACGCCCGGGGGCGAGGCTTGTCCCGTGCCCTGGAGCGAGCGGCGGCGGAGGCACGGGCGCTGGCTGACGCCCGCAGTCAAGGCCAGCCAGCAACCCCTTGTGTGCTGCTACTGCGGCGCAGGGCCGATGAGGAGGCGCGGCTCAAGGCTGCCGGTGCATTGGTGCTGGACCTCGAGGGCCTTGCGGAAGAAGTTGGCCGCGCGTGGGGCGGCGGCAAGTTTGCCACCGACGCGGCGTCTCTGGTATAATGCCCACAAGCGCGGGATCGCGGGTCCCATAGGGAGGGCGTAACCTTGGCGCATTTTATAACGGAGGCGTGCATCGGCTGCACCGCCTGTGTGAAAGTTTGTCCGGTAAGTTGCATTACCGGTGATCGGAAGCAGCGTCACGTCATCAATCCCGAGTTGTGTATCGACTGCCACGCCTGCAGTTACGCGTGCCCGGCGGAGTGCATCGAGGACCAATACGGCAACTTGTTGCCCCGCATCGCCGGTCGCTCCAAGTGGCCCAAGCCCGTGGTAGACCCGATTCACTGCACGGGGTGCTCGTTCTGCGTGGACATTTGCCCCTTCAACTGCTTGGCGATTCCTGGGGGCGCGTTCCACGGCACCGCCGAACTGGTTGATCCCAAGTCTTGCGTGGGCTGCAAGCTATGTGAAAGTGTCTGTGCGAAAAACGCCATCGTGGTGGTGCCGCCGGACCAGGCGGACACGGCCTTCGCGGCGTAAGGGCCTCCCTAGGCCAAACACGCCCCCTCCCCGGTTTGGCCGGGGAGGGGGTTCGTATTTTCAGCAGCGATCGCGGAAGGAGGCAGAAGCTGTTGTCCACAGGTCACAACGTGATGTCCCGTGAAGCCGCTTGGGAGCTGTTGACCCAGTATACCAAGAGTGAGAGCCTCCTGCGGCACGCCCTCGCGGTGGAAGCGTCCATGCGAGCGTATGCCCGCCGCTTCGGCCAGGACGAGGAGCGGTGGGGGATTACCGGTTTGCTTCACGACTTTGACTACGAGCGGTGGCCAGACCCACCTGACCATCCCCTGAAAGGTGCAGCGATCCTGGAGGAGCTGGGGTATCCCGAGGACGTCATCTATGCCATCAAGAGCCACGCGGACTACCTCAACCTGGAACGGCGCGACCTCATGTCCAAGACGCTGTACGCGGTGGACGAGATGTCGGGGTTTGTCATGGCGGTGGCCCTCGTGCGGCCCAACAAAAGCATTCACGAAGTGGAAGTCAAGTCGGTGAAGAAGAAGATGAAGGACAAGGCGTTTGCCAAGGGCGTGCACCGGGACCAACTGGTCAACAGTGCTGCCGAGCTGGGCGTCGACCTGGACGACCATATCCAGATGGTCATCGATGCCCTGCGCACAATCGCACCGGCCCTCGGACTGGATGGACTGGGGTCGGGTGTGGATACCGGCGCCGCGTCCTAGAGGGCACGAGGCGGTCCGTATGCGGGATGCGGTCAAGCCGTTTGACCTCGACCATTTGCCAACGGCCGCGACAGCTCTACGGCGGTTTCTGGACGCTCTGCCGCCTTATCGTCCGGTGGAGGAACAGGTGCCGTTGGTGGAGGCCGGGGGCCGGGTATTGGCGAGGGAAGTGCGGGCCGATGTGGACGTCCCGGGTTTCGCTCGCGCTACGGTGGATGGCTGGGCCGTGAGGGCGGTGGACACGACCGGCGCGGGGACGTCAGCCCCACCGATGCTCTTGGTGAAGGGGCAGGTGCGCATGGGCCAACGGCCCGGCGCAGCGATTGGTCCAGGCGAGGCGATCTGGATCCCGACCGGCGGCATGCTGCCCCCGGGCGCGGACGCCGTGGTGCCGGTGGAGCGCAGTGAAGCCGCAGGCGGTTCGGAGCACGAGTTGCCAGGAGCCGTCAGGATCTTGACGCCGGTGGCCCCCGGGGACAACGTCTTACCCGCGGGAGCCGACGCCAAGGCCGGCCAAGTGATACTCCGGTCCGGCCAGCGGCTGCGGCCCCAGGATGTGGGTGTTTTGGCTGCCGTAGGCTGTACGGCGCCATGGGTGTTTCGGAGGCCGGTGGTGGCCATCATCTCCAGCGGCGACGAGCTTGTATCACCCGACGGAAAGCCGGAGGGCGGCCAGATTCGGGACGCCAATGCGTACGCTCTGGCCAACGCGGTGCGCAGCGACGGCGCGGTGCCGCGGCTGGTCGGGATCGTCCCCGACGACCCCCACCGTTTGCGTGCCGCACTGGAGAGAGCTCTCGCCAACGACATGGTCATCATCTCAGGCGGTAGCTCGGTGGGCCGGGACGATGTGGTAGCCGACGTCCTTGCCCAACTGGGGCCTCCTGGTGTCCTCGTGCACGGCGTGCGCATCGCGCCGGGGAAACCGACGATCCTCGCCCTCATCGGCGATCGGGTGGTGTGCGGGCTGCCCGGGAACCCCGTGTCGGCGCTGGTGACCTACAGCCTGTTTGTGCGTCCGGCGCTGCGCTGGCGCATGGGCTGCGTCCCGCTGGAAATGTGGCAGCCAGCCGTCCGGGCGCGGCTCGGTGCGTCTCTGACGGCTCCGCGTGGCCGGGAGCTGTACGCCCGCGTCCGCCTCGCCGTGGCCGGGGGAGAATTGGTGGCACAACCGGTGCCCGGAGGGTCCGGACAACTGATGTCCCTGGTGCAGTCCGATGGCCTGGTGACGGTTCCGTTGGAGCGGGGAAGCCTGCCCGCCGGCGAAGTGGTGGATGTGCACCTGTTCTCTTAGCAGAGTTTGCATCGTCTGTGGGTTGCGGGTGCGGCCGATTTGGGCCGGTCTACGGCGGACATTTGTGCCCGTTGCGGGCGCGCACCATGTACTGTATTATTATGCATCATAATCGCAAGTAGGTGAACCGGTGAAGGACGTACTCTCGCTGAAGGAGATGCCCGCCGAAGCCATCTGGACTGTAGTCAAGCTGGCGCAGGACGTAAAGCGGAATCCGGAGCGTTATGCATCAGCCCTGGCCGGCCGCAACCTCTTGATGTTGTTTCAAAAGACGTCCACCCGCACGCGCCTTTCCTTTGAGCTAGGCGTGCAGGAACTGGGCGGGCGAGCCGTGGTGATGGACTGGAACAAGTCCAACTTCGCCATTTCGCCTATCCGCTACGAGGCGCGCTATGTGGCCCGGCACATCCACATGATCATGGCGCGCCTTTTGCGCCATGCCGATGTGCGAGAGCTGGCGGCTTCCGCACCGGTGCCCGTCATCAACGGCTGCTGCGAGCGGTATCATCCGACGCAGGCCTTAGCCGACCTCTTAACGATCTACGAGCGTACCGGCACCTTTGACGGCGTCACTATCGCCTATGTGGGCATCCATAACAACGTCGCCAACTGCCTGACGGCCGGAGCCACCAAGGTGGGCGCCAAGGTGCTCCTGGTGACACCAGAGGTTAACCCGGCGTCCTGGGATGAGGAGCTTATGCAGCAGGCGATGGCCACCGGGCGGCTTGAGGTGACGACCGACCCCGCGGCCGTGCAGCGGGCCGATTTTGTCTACACGGATACGTGGGTGGACATGGAGCACTTCAACGATCCGGCCTACCAAGCGGAAAAGGAGCGCCGCCTCGAGGTGATGCTTCCGTACCAGGTCAGCCGCGCCTTGCTCAACGGGCACGAGCCCTACATCATGCACGACATGCCGATTCACCCGGGGCTTGAAATTGCGGAGGACCTCATTGAGTCGGAGCGTTCTATCATCTACGATCAGGCGGAAAACCGGCTGCACGCCGAGAAAGCCCTCATGCTTTACCTCATGCAGGCTGCGTAGCGGCGACGGCGCAACGGCGGCTGTGCCCGAGCCGCGGCCGTCCGCGAACGAGCAAGGCCCCGGCGGGAACCGGGGCCTTGCTCAGTCAAACCAGAAGCGCTGTTCGCGCCAAGGATCGCCGTAATTGTGATATCCTCGCTGCTCCCAAAAGCCCGGCTTGTCGACGCTGGAAAATTCGATGCCCCGCACCCATTTGGCGCTCTTCCAGAAATAGAGGTGCGGGATGACCGCCCGCACGGGCCAGCCATGTTCTGGTGTCAGGTCGGCGCCGTTGTGGCGGAAGGCCAACAGGGAGTGCTCCTGCAGGCAGTCCTCCAAGGGGACGTTGGTCGTGTAGTCGTTTTCCGCATGCAAGATCACGTAGCGGGCTTCCGGTTTCACCCCGGCGAGGCGGACGATCTCGCTGAAGGAGACGCCCTCAAACACATTGTCGAGCTTGCTCCAGTGTGTGACGCAGTGGATGTCGCAGTGCACCTGCCGGGTGGGAAGCTGCCGGAACTCTTCGTAGGTGAGGACCAGCGGCCGCTCGACTTCGCCAAAGACCCGCAACGTCCATGTGGCTGGGTCAAAACTGGGCACAGGTCCCTCGTGCAGCACCGGCCATCCGTCGGTGACGGTCTGCCCGGGAGGGACGCGCTCGCGCACTGGCGGCAATGATGACACCTCCGTAGAGAGGAGCGGGGAGCGGCAACGGCGTCCGGGCGCCGCTCTCCCGTGTTTGCCCGTATTATACCACCTGCTCCGTCGTGCCCGCCATGTTGTCGGCATAGGCTGTAACAAGGCACAAGCCAGCGAAGGTTCGCCATAGGTGTAGATGGCTGCCGGGTTTCGGGGTATACTGGAAGTGTCACGGGTGAACCGGGCGGTGCTGCTCGGCCGCCCATCCGACCGTTCGCCAGGCGCCGGCAGGCGCGCTTTGGCTCATCCACAGCACACAACGGAGTACTTCCTGCCCGGCTGCGGTCCCCCTAGCAGGTTGCGAGCCAACAGGTTGTGAACGCCTGGCGGCAGTCGCCGGCCCCTGGGTAGGCGGTGGTGGCGCAGGAAAAGCCAGGGCCGCGCAGAACTGAACGATTAAAAAGTGGAAAATGTGCTGGGGGTTGCACGGATGGGGGACGGGAGCGGCGTGCGCCCTTGGCTCCTCCGGAGGGTGGCGCGAGGGGCATGGGTGGTGCTTTTGTGCCTGGGACTTGCCCAGGGTGCCTACGGCGCGCCTTCTGTGGAGGAAATTGTGGTCAATGTCAGCCGCGCCGCGGGTCACCTCCCCGCCGAGATGGGTTTCCGCCAAGAGGTGCAGTTGCGCGTCCTGTTCCTGATGTGGAAGTTCCAATCGTTGGTGGTGCGCCAAAACGGCGAGTACTTGGTGGAGACGCGCGGGGCGCCCGACTTTTTGCCGCAAGGTTTCATGGCGTCGCTCTTGGAGGTTGGCGACGCGCTGACCAACTACGAGCTGGAGATCGTCGGTGAGGAAAGGAATGGCCGCGGGGAGCCCGTCTATCGGCTGACGGGCCGGCGGCGTCACGGTTCGCAGGGCGCCCTGGGCGGTATCCTCTGGATCAACGGCCAAACATGGCTTGTGGAGAGGGCGACCCTGGAATACGACTGGGGCACCCTTGAATTGCACCAGGAGTTCCACAAGGTAGGCGGGTACACGGTCCTGCGGTCCCAGCGGGCAACAGCCAGCCTGTTGGGAGCGCGCTTGACGGTTGAGTACCAGGACTACTGGTTTGGCAACGACGACATGATTGCGAGGGAAGACCATTGAACAGCGGCTTCCTCACGGATAGGGTCCGCCCGGCCCGTTCCGCTGCGACGCGGATGGACAACGAGACGTACCGCATCCGGGTGGAGGACTTGTTCCGTGAACTCCTGCTGGAAGACGGCACCATGGACGAAGGCGTGCGGCAGCAGCTGGAGCAGCTGGCGCTGTTGCCCCGCAAGACGCGGTACTTCCTGCGGGTGCTCAACGACCAGCCGCTTCCGGTCCAGGTGCATTTTTACCGTCTCATTCTGAGCCGGGTGAAGGAGAAGGACTTCTACGCGGACCTCGAGCGGCACATCCGCCACCGCTTTTACGAGGCGCGCGAACAGATCAAGGAGATTCTCGCGCAGTTGGCGGATGCCGAGTGCGTGCCCGCGCTGATGCACGTCATCGCTTTGACGGAGGAAGGTTGGCTCGCCGGGGAGCTCATCCGCATCGTCCTTTCCTATGCGCCCGAGGTCTTACGGGAACCGGTGCACCAGGCCCTGCAATCCGGGGACTACCAGCTCCAGTGCCTCGGGATTTACCTGGCGGGAAAGAGCAAGCGGGATCCGCTTTTGGAGGTATTAAGCCAGTTTTACCGCCGGCCTTTCGGCGAAAAGGTGGACCGCTTGGAGCGGAAGTCCTACGATGCCCTCATGGAGGGCGTGGAGGGTTGCTCCGACGCGCTGCTCCTGCGCTGGCTGCGGGATTCGAGCGCACGGGTCCGAGAGCTCGGGATCGTCGCGGTCGCCAAGCGCCGTCTTAAGGCGGCCGTCGGCGATTTGGTCCGGCTAGTGCTGGTGGATGCTAAGACTCGTAATCGTGCCGCACAGACCCTCTTGGACTTCGAGCAAGAAGGGCTACTCGAGTTTAGGGAGACCGACGAGGCCGGTGCCGCGGTGCGCACCATCCTGACGACGGCTAAGCGAGAGCCGCTTTTGGCGACCTTGAAGGATCTCACCCGGGAGGAGAGCGGTGCCGTCCGGGAAGTGGCCCTCAAGATGATCCGGCTGCTGCCCGACGCCGCGCCGTTGGCCGGCGGCCTCGTGCGGGTGGCGGTCGACGACCGGCTGCGCAGCGTGCAGCTGGCTGCTCTGGAAACGTTGGCCAAGATCGACCATGAGCGTTTTGTGGACGCGGCCGCAGACTTGATGGCGGCTGCCGCGGGGACGGTCCATCCGGAGGTGGCTGAGGGGCTGGAGCGCCTCGTGGCGTCGACCCTCAATGCGGCGGAGCGGGACCACTTGGCGGAAGAAATCGAGCACCGCCGCAGGAAGCGCGAAGAAGCCCTCGAGAAGTTTGCCGGCACGATTGAGTCGTGGCGGCACGAGATCGAGTGACGGAGCCCTTTTGCTCCTCTCCCCTGTAGGGGACTAGGGGGCGGGCCGGCCGGTTGCAGGCGCATGCCACGGCGCGTCCCCTGTCCCAAGCCTGTGCGCTGTCGTTCGGGCTAGCACAAAGAGCAGATCCGACAACCGGTTGAGATAGCGAATGGTTTCCGGGGACACGGTTGTTGAGCGGCTGGCGGCCACGACGCGCCGTTCCGCGCGGCGGGCGACGGCGCGGGCCACCTGTAAGAGCGCGACCGGCCGTGGCCCTGCGGGGAGGATGAAGGCGCGCAAGGGCGGCAGTTGGGCGTCGTAGTGGTCGATGGCCGCCTCCAGCGCTCGCACGTGCTCTGGTCCCACCCGGGGGGTGCGTTCGTCCCGGCGCGATCCGGGCGGCGTCGCCAGGTCGGCGCCGAGGACGAACAGCTCGTCTTGGATCCGGGCCAGCAACTCGTCGATGTCGGCGCCGACGGGCTCGGCCCGTACTAGACCGAGGAAGCTGTTGAGCTCATCCACGGTCCCGTACGCTTCGACGCGCGGGTCGTCCTTGGGCACTCGCTCGCCCGAGAAAAGCCCGGTTTCCCCGCCATCGCCCGTGCGGGTGTAGATCCGCATACGGCGGTCTCCTCCTGTGTAACCCCGTCTTAGATCTCCAGCAGTTTCTCCCGCGGCCCCTCGACGGGCGTCCGCTCACGGATCATGTCGGTGAGCTGGCGCTTGCCTTTGCGCCCGCCGATGAAGACGGCACCGACCAGGCGGTTGCCAAGGAAAAAGAGGCGGCGGTACGACTTGGACTCCCAATCTACTCGGCTCACCGATTCCAGGTCCGGCCGGGCTTCGGGCGTGAGGCCGACGACGCTCAACGTGGAGTTGAAAAGGGTGCTGCTGTAGGCGGGCACGTCTTCATGGGTCTCAGCGGCGCCCAGCATCCCGGCGGCGGCGACCTTTCCGTGGGAGGACGCATTGGCCCATGTGCCGAGAAGGCTGTAGGCGTCTACCGTTACATCGTAAAACTCGCACACGTCGCCGGCGGCAAAGATGTCAGGGACGTTGGTGCGCATGGACGCGTCGGTCACGATGCCCTTACGCACTTGCACCCCGGTGCCTTCGAGCACCTCGGTGTTGAGCGCCATGCCGATGCCGACGCCCACCAGGTCGGCCTCGATGGTGCGGCCGCCCGTGGTGATAACCTTGGTGACGGTACCGCCCTGCGCGACGACTTCGGCTACTTCCTCGCCGTATAGAACGTTGACCCCGGCTTCCCGGGCCAGCATGTCGACCAGCTTCCCGCCGTCTTCGTCCAAGATCCGGTGGAGAAAGCGGGGGCCGCGGATGAGCCAGGTCGTCTCAAGCCCCCGGTGGCTAAAGGCGTCCGTGAGTTCGTAGGCGATGTAGCTGCCTCCGACGGTCACGGCGCTGCGGGCCTCCGTCACCCGCTCTTCGATGGCCTTCGCGTCGTCAAGGGTCTGGAAGTTGTACACCCCGGGACTATTGCCGCCGGGCACGCGCAGCGGGTTGGGCCGGCCGCCGGTGGCCACCAGCAGCTTGTCATACACAAACTCCTGCCCTTTGTCGGTCACGACGGTGCGGGTTTCCACGTCGACCTTCGTCGCCCGGGTCTCCAGATGGAGCTCGATGCCCAGCTGCTTGTGCCACTCCACGTCTCGGAGCATCACTTTGCTGATGGGCGTTTGCCGCTTGAGAAACTTGGGCAGGGCGACGCGGTTATAAAGAGGATACGGCTCCGCCGCGATGACCACGACGCGGCTGGTCGGGTCTTCTTTGCGCAGGCGCTCCGCCGCGTTGGTGCCGGCGATGCCGTTGCCGATGATGACGTAGGTGCGGTTGGACGATGCCATGGTGGGGGTCCCCCTCTTGGTGCGACGGTGTTGCGCGAGGCGTCCCGGGAGGCGGCAAAAGGTAGAGTTCCCGCCGGGCGCCGCGGCGGAGGGCCGCCGCCTGAATGCACTTTTCAAGGAATTATAGTGCACGCGTTCACAAAATGGAAGCGCCAGCGGCTCCTTGCCATACCCCGGAGGTGTATTATAATGGTAGCGGACTTGCCCGGAAAGGATCCCGGGCAGATAACCATTTTCGCCGGTCGCCCCCCCGGTTTGGGGGGGCACCAGCCCATAGGGAGGTAGTTGCTGTGGCCGCGGTGATGACCGTGACCGACGCGGAGTTTGACCAGAAGGTGCTCAAGAGCGAGACGCCCGTGGTGGTGGACTTCTGGGCGCCCTGGTGTGGCCCGTGCCGCCGGCTGGCGCCTGTCCTGGAAGAAGTAGCCGCAGAGATGGGCGACCGCCTGCAGGTCTATAAGCTCAACACCGACGAGAACCCGCAGTCGCCGGGGCGGTACGGCGTCATGAGCATCCCGACCCTGATCGTATTCCGCAACGGTCAGGAGGTCGACCGCATCGTCGGCGCTCTCCCCAAGGAAATGTTGCGGGAGAAGCTCGAGGCGGCTATCTCCTAAGAGGGGGGCCTGCCGTGAGCGACGCGCTCCAAAGGCTGCGGGCCATCATCAGCGATGTGGCAGCGCTTAGGGCAGCGGAGGCCATCCTAGGCTGGGACCAAGAAACGTACATGCCCGCGGGCGGTGCCGAGGCGCGAGCCCGGCACCGCGCCGTTTTGGCGCGCCTGAGCCATGAGCGGTTGACCTCGCCCGAGGTCGGGGAACTGCTGGAGCAGCTGCGGGAGCGGGAGGGTGCCGATCCGGACCCAGAGGACCTGGACGCGCAGTACATCCGGTTGGCCCGGACCCAGTACGAGCGCGCCACCAAACTCCCGTCTCGCCTTGTGCAGGAGCTCACCCACGCGGCGTCGTTGGCCAAAGATGCCTGGCGGGCCGCCAAGCAGGCGTCGGATTTCTCCCAGTTTGCCCCGCACCTCGAGCGCCTTGTGGAGCTGACCATCGAGAAGGCCGAGCACCTCGGTTACAACGAAGACATTTACGACGCCTTGCTGGACCTCTATGAGCCGGGCATGACGGCGGCCGAGGTGGAGCGGGTGTTTGCGGCTCTTAAGGAGCGGTTAGTGCCGCTCGTCCAGCAGGTATCCGAAGCTCCCCAGGTGCACGACGCCTTTCTCAAACAGCATTTTGATCCACAGGTCCAGTGGGACTTTGGCATGGACGTGCTGCGGGCCATTGGCTTTGATTTGACCCGCGGGCGCCAGGACGAATCGGCCCATCCGTTTACCACCAGCTTCTCCCACGGCGACGTCCGCATCACGACCCGCATTTTTCCCAACGATTGGGCGTCAGGTTTTTTCTCCACGCTGCATGAGGCTGGCCATGGGATTCATTCGCAAGGTGTCCCGGCCGAGTTTTACGACACGCCGCTGGCGTGGGGTAAGTCGCTGGGCATCAGCGAATCCCAGTCGCGCCTGTGGGAAAATGTGGTCGGTCGCTCGCGAGGCTTTTGGGAGTT
Organism: Firmicutes bacterium ZCTH02-B6; assembly: GCA_002159155.1. Lineage (GTDB taxonomy): Bacteria > Bacillota > Limnochordia > Limnochordales > ZCTH02-B6 > ZCTH02-B6. The sequence continues at coordinate 1,692 of LZRQ01000065.1, read as the reverse complement.
TTGGCTGCCACGCTTGGCCCGGCGCTTTCCTGGGCCGTTGTCGGGCGTCGACCTGGACCGGTTTTACCGGGCGATTAACCGGGTCGAGCGGTCGTTTATCCGGACCGATGCGGATGAGCTGACGTACAACCTGCACATCTTTGTCCGCTTTGACCTCGAACGGCTGCTGGTGAGCCGACGCTTGGACGTAAGGGATCTGCCCGCTGCCTGGAACGCGAAGATGCAGGAGTACCTGGGGATTGTGCCAAAGAAGGACGCCGAGGGCGTCCTGCAGGACATTCACTGGTCCCTGGGTGCCATCGGGTATTTCCCCACCTACACCCTGGGCAACGTGCTGAGCGTCCAGTACTACGACCAGGCGGTGCGGGAGCACCCCGAAATCCCGGACGAGATGCGGCGCGGAAAATTTGACACGCTGCGGATTTGGACCAACCAGCGCATCCATCGCTGGGGTGCCATTTTCAACGCAGTGGAGCTCACCCGGCGGGTTACGGGCGGACCGCTGGACAGTGGGCCTTACATCCGGTACCTGGAGACGAAGTACCGGGAGATTTATCGCCTGTAGTGCGGAGGGACAGTATGCGGGCGGCCGCAGTGCTATTGTGTCTCTTGGCGGCGCTGTGTCTAGCCAACGCAGGCGCGTTGGCCCAGGAGCAATACGGTGTCAACTTGTTGGGCAACGGGGGCTTTGAAACCGGGGCCATCCAGCCCACCGACTGGCTGCCTTCCGGTGCCAGCGGTGCGGGTCGCGACACGCGTGTTTCCTACAGCGGCGCCGCCAGCGGCCGCTTAACCGTCAGCGGCCGGGAAGGCGAGGTGCTTTGGCGCCAGCGTGGTTTGCAGTTGGTGGCCGGCGGCCGGTATGTCCTCTCTGGATGGGTGCGGGCCGATGCCCCGGCCGTGGCGGTGCTCGGCATCGACTGGGACGACTCGTCCTTTGGGCAGCAGCGCATCTACCGGGGTATTCCGGCCGATGGCCAGTGGCACCGGGTGGAGCTGGAATTTGTCGCGTCCGGGCAAGTCCGGGCGGCGGCGGTGGCCGGGGGCATCCTGCAAGGCTCCATCTGGTGGGATGAGCTCTCCCTCGTGCGCATCGATGACCGGCCCCAGCAACTGGCGGCCCACTGGGAGGCCCTGCTCCAACGCCACGGCCCCGTCTACACGGGGCTCGTGGTCGACGCCCGGGGTCTTGGCGTCCAGCGGGGGATGTCGCCGCGCATCGTGGATGAGCAGGGCGGCCTGGTGTACACCGGCGTAGAAGCTGACCCGCGGCTGGTCATTTCGCGCGGCATCGTCGCCTACGTGCGCGATCCCGACGAGGCGATTCGTCATCCGCGGCTGGCCGTCAGCGAGCTGTACCCCTACCGGCTGCCCCTTGTGGTGACGGCGGTGGGCCGGGTGGAGGACGTTTTCCGAACCAGCGTCGTTATCAGCGTCGCGGACGCGGCCATCATCCGCCGGGAGCTGGCCAAGTACGACTTCCTTGGACGCAACGCCGTGGTGTTTGTGATCGACTAGTGGGTGGAAACGAGGAGAGCATGACCGTGAGTGGTTTACCGCAAGCGGGGGGTAAGCCCGCCGCGTCGCCGGGCGAACCCCCCGTCATCGATTTGCGCAGCGATACGGTGACCCAACCGACCGAAGCCATGCGGGAGGCTATGGCGACGTCGCCGCTGGGGGACGACGTGCTTG
>LZRQ01000064.1 GCA_002159155.1 Firmicutes bacterium ZCTH02-B6 | reverse complement strand
GCCGCCGGGCCGCCCGGCCTGTGCATCGGCCGTCAAGCGATAAGCGTCCGCCAGCCGCGATCCGGCGTCCACAACAAGCGCCACGGGGATCTCGCCAGCGAGACGGCGGGCGTGCACGTCTTGTGCCTGCGCAGCGGTAACCTCCACGACGTGGCAGCCCGCCGCGGCCAGCGCCCGCACTGCATCGCTCAGCGCCGCGCCGGCGGCGGCAGCCGGAACCCGTCCGTGGACCAGCATGGGTGCTCCGCCGCCGAGGGTGTAGGGGCCGAAAGCGAGCCGGGCGCTCTTGCGCTGGGGCACGGACAAGGCGCGTCCGCAGGCCGCGCAGGCGGTTTCCACGACTCCCCTCTGGGCTCAGGCGCACCCGGTGGGGCCGCTCCTCGCCGCACGCCAGGCAATGGAGCACCGAGACGATGTAGGACTCTCCCCTCTGCCCGGCCACGCTGGTCTCCCCTTTCCTAAGGTGCCCAACGGTTTCGGCGCAGCGCTGTGGGGATCCTCCCGCCGCCCCGGCGCCCAAGACCGCTAGGCCAGCGCCCGCCAGCGGGGGCTTTGCCGCATGAGACTGCGGCAGGCAGCCACGATATCCTCTTCTTGCGGCACCGCAGCCCGCTCCAGGTGCGGGTTGTAGGGAATCGGCACGTCCTTGCCGGCGACGCGGACGACGGGCGCGTCCAGGTAGTCAAAGGCCTCGCTCTCCACGATGGTGCCCACGATCTCGCCGCCGAAACCGGCGAACTTGTTGGCCTCGTGCACCACGACGGCGCGGCCCGTCTTGCAGACAGACTTCACGATGGTTTCCGCATCCAGCGGCCGCAGGGAGCGCAAGTCGATGACTTCGACCGAAATGCCCTCCTCCGCCAGCCGATCGGCCGCCGCGAGGCTGCGCAGCACCATGATCGACGTGGCAATGACGGTGATGTCGATCCCCTCCCGTCTCACCGCCGCCTTGCCGATGGGCACCGTGTAGTCTTCCTCCGGCACCTGCCCTTTGGTCTTATACAAGAGCTTATGCTCAAACACGACCACGGGATTGTCGTCCCGGATGGCGCTCTTGAGCAGCCCTTTGGCATCGTAGGGTGTGGCCGGAGCGACGACCTTAAGGCCGGGGATATGCATGAACCAGGTTTCCAGGCTCTGGGAATGCTGGGCGGCCGCGCCCGTCCCCGATCCGGCCGGCGTGCGCACCACCATGGGCACCCGCGCCTTGCCGCCGAACATGTAACGCATCTTGGCCGCCTGGTTGACCAGCTGATCGCTGCCGATGGTGAGGAAATCGGAAAACTGCACCTCGGCCACGGGCCGCATCCCCAGGACTGCCGCGCCGGCGGCCGCGCCGATGATGGCGGCCTCCGACAACGGAGTGTCCATCACCCGCTCGGGTCCAAACTCGTCGATAAGTCCTAGCGTCACGCCGAACGCGCCGCCGTAGACGCCGATGTCCTCACCCATGAGAAAGACGCGCTCGTCCCGGCGCATCTCTTCCGCCAGCGCTTCCCGCACCGCCTGGGCGTACGTGATCTCGCGCATCGCCGGTTTCCCTCCACACCCTCATGCGTACACGCCGTCGGCCAGCTGGGCGGGGTCCGGGTCCGGCTGGCTGTCGGCAAACGCGATCGCGTCCTGGATCTCGGCCTCCACTTCCCGCTCCATGCGGTCCCGATCGACAGGAGTCAAAATCCCGAGCCCTTCCAGGAATGATCCAAAGCGGCGGATGGGGCAACGTTGTTTCCAGGCCTCGATCTCTTCCTTGGTGCGGTAGCGGTTGGCGTCGCTCTTTGAATGACCCCGCCAGCGGTACGTGCGGGTTTCGATGATGGTCGGGCCCTCGCCCCGGCGGGCCCGGTTCACCGCTTCTTTCGCCGCCTCATACACAGCCAGCACGTCGTTGCCGTCCACGGAAACGCCGGGGAGCCCGTAGGCGGCCGCCCGGACGGTGATGTCGGTGCTGCCCAGGCCGCGGGCCACCGGCATGGACATGGCATACTGGTTGTTCTCGCACACGTACACGACCGGCAGTTTGAACACCGCGGCAAAGTTGACCGCTTCGTGAAACGCGCCTTGCGCCAGGGCGCCGTCGCCGAAAAAGCACATCACGACGCGGCCGTTGCCCAGCTTTTTGCAGGCGAGGGCCGCACCGGTGGCGATGGGAATCCCTCCGCCCACGATGCCGTTGGCGCCCAAATTGCCCGCCTCCACGTCAGCGATGTGCATGGAGCCTCCGCGCCCGCGGCAATAGCCCGTCTCCTTGCCCCGCAGCTCGGCCATCATCAGAGGAATCGACGCCCCCTTGGCGATGGAGTGGCCGTGGCCCCGGTGGGTGCTGGTGATGTAATCGTCGGGTTCGAGGACTTCGATGGCGCCTACGGCCGACGCCTCCTGGCCGATGTAGAGATGAAAGGTGCCCCAGATGCGCCCGGCTTGAAACAAGAGATCCACCTGTTCTTCAAAGTGCCGGATGCGCAACATCTGGCGGTACATATGCACGAGCCGCTCGGGCGGGAGGTCAACCCGCCTCGCTGCGATGATCGTGGACTCCGCCACGACGTATTCCCCCTTCGGCGCCTATCCCCCCGGCCGTCCGCAGCTGCCGGGCCCGTCACAAGTGCAACAACTCCGGCCGCTCGGCCAGCTGCTTGACCCGCTGCAGGAAGGCCGCGGCGGGCGCACCGTCCACTATGCGGTGGTCAAAGGAGAGGCTCAACGCCATCAGCGCGCGGATGGCGACTTGTCCCCCGTGCACCGCAGGCTTTTCCACGACCCGTCCCATCCCCAGGATCGCGCACTGGGGCGGGTTGATGATGGGCGTGAAGGCGTCGATCTCATACGCTCCCAAGTTGCTGATGGTGAACGTGCCGCCATGGACGTCGTCAGGCCGCAACGCTCCGCTCCGCGCCGCCTGCACCAGCCTGTGCCGCTCCCGCGCGATCGCGCCCAGACTGAGGCGGCTGGCCCGGCGAATGACGGGCACAACCAGCCCGTCAGGCAGCGCAACGGCCACACCCACGTGGGCCTCGGGCTCAAGCACGAGCTCGTCGCCTTCGAGGCGAGCGTTCATCTGCGGGTGTTCCAATAACGCCCGGGCGACGATGCGCACAAAAAGATCGAGATAACCGATCCCGGGTCCGCCGTGCCGGCGGTCCTCGTCGTTGAGGGTCGTGCGCAGGCGCACCAGGTCGGTGACGTCCGCCTCGGTGGTCAAGGTCACGTGCGGTGCGGTAAAGGCGCTCAGGCTCATCCGCTCGGCGATGGCCCGGCGCATGCCGCTCAACGGGACGCGGCGCCCTGAACCAGTGGCCGCGTCACCCGGCACGGGCGACGGCCCACCTCCCTGCCCGGCGGCGGCGAACGCCTCCACGTCGGCCCGGGTGACGCGGCCCTTGGGACCGCTGCCCGGGATGCGAGCCAGATCTAGGCCCCACTCGGCCGCAAGCCGCCGGGCGACGGGCGTCGCTCGCACTTTCCCCTGCGGGGCAACCTCTCCGGCGCGTCGTGCGGCCTCCCCGGTGGGATCGGTTCCGGCGGGGAAGGTTTCGGCGGGACCGGTCCCCGCGTTGTCCGCGGGCACGATCTCGCCAGCTGCCGCAATGATGGCGATCGGCGTGTTGATGGGCACGGTCTGGCCGGCGGGAACGAGAATCTTGCGCAAGATGCCGCTGGCCGGTGCGTCGACCTCGATGTCGATCTTATCGGTCAAGACGCTGAGCAAGGGCTCCCCCTTTTGCACAGGGTCCCCTTCGCGCTTGAACCAGACCTGGACCGTGCCTTCCTCCATGGTCATGCCCAGCTTGGGCATGCGCACTTCCGTCGCCAACGGAAACCCCTCCGCACAGGCCCGCGCCCGCCCGCCGCCCTTGCGGCCGCGAACGAATGTATTTCGCCGGTGCAAATGTTCATGCGCGGATGCTTCTATTCGGGGCGGGATAGCAGGCTCCTGCACCCGCCTGACCGCCGGTGAATCAGCGCTCCCGGCTTGCGCTCGTGCACGGGGCTCCCGCGCTCCGCTCGCGGGCGACGCCCACGGGCACTGACGCCTTCCGCTCACCGGCACCGAGACCGCTCAAAGGCAGCCGGTGCCGCTCATGCCCGCTGTCCTGCCAGGACGAGGCGCGCGGTCGCTTCGTCGGTGATGAGGACGTGCACATAGCGGGCCCGTAGGGCCCCGAGAATGGCGGCTGCCTTGCGCCCCCCACCGGCAAAGGCGATCACCTGGGGGATGCTGCGCAGCGACTCAAGCGTCAACCCGATGACCCTCTCCGCCAGCGGCGATTCGATGGGCCGGCCGTGGGCGTCAAAGTGGCGGCCGAGGATGTCGCCCACCGCCCCGAGATGCACGGCTTCGTCGAGTTCCGCAGGCGTCAGCGCGCCCCACCGCACCAGGGAGCTTTCCCGGCTCACGTCGCCGATGCCGACCAGGGCCTTGGTGGCTGACGCCCCGGCCCGCAACGTCTGGGCCACCCGGTGGTCGGAGAGCAACGCGGCGCGGATGCGGGCGCTGTCGACGAACGCGGGGGTGTAGAGCATTTGCAGGTTGCCTTGCAGCTTGTCCGCGACGGCCCGGGCGATGTCCAGCGGATTGATGAGGCCGCCCGCGTTGAGCCCCCCCATCAGCTGCACGACGGTGACGTCCTTGAGGGAGAGGGGTCTAAGGTGGCGGGCCACCTCGCGCAAGGTGACGCCCCAGGCGGTGCCGATCACGTCACCGGGCGCGAGGGCGCGTTCGAGATAGATGGCGCCAAATCGCCCGATGGCTTCCCGCGTCTGCTCCTCGGTTTCACCGCTGGGAACGACGATGGCTTCCTTAAGGCCAAAGGTCCGGCGCAGCTCCTCCTCGAGCTCCACAAAACGGAGCGACGGGTGATCGACCCGGATCTGCACGATGCCCTCTTCCCGGGCCCGGGCCAGGAGCCGCACCACTTTTACGCGCGAGAGGCCGAGGCGCTCGCCGATGTCCTGCTGCGTTAGGCCGCGGTGATAGTACAGCCACGCGGCGCGGGCCATCAGGGCCCTTTCCTGCTCATGGGTCGACAGCGCCACCGCCTCATCCGCTCCTCAGGCGGCCGGCGACGTCCAGGGACCGGCGCACACCGTCCTCGCCCCCGGCCACTTCCAGCACGAAGCCGCCCGTATAGCCGCGCCCAGCGAGGGCCGACAGCAGCCGTTCCCACGGGACCGACCCTTCGCCGAGGGGCAGGTGGGCGTCAGCGCTGCCGTCCCCGTCAGCGGCGTGGATGCTCAACAAGTGCGGGTACACGGCCGCCAGCTCCTGCTCCCACCCGCCGGTACTGACCAGGGCGTGGCCGACGTCGAGACAAATGCCAAGGTTGGGGCTGCCGACCGCCTGGATCAACGCGAGGAGATCCGCGCTCCGCCCACCGATGACGTCCCCACTCGGGTCAGGCAGGTTCTCGATGAGCACCGTCACGCCCAGCTGCCCAGCGCGGCGACAGAGCTGCTCCAAGGACGCCACGGTGCGCTGCCACGCGGCTTCCCGCTCCGGCCCCTCAGCCCAGTTGAACCCGTTGGAGGGATGGACGACCGCGTACCGGCAGTCAAGCCGAGCGGCGACCTCCAAGGCCCGGGCGATGGTGTTTACGGCCGCCAGCCGTTCCTCCGCTGCCGGCGCCGCGAGATCCAGACCCCGGAACGGCGCGTGCAGGCTGTGGGCGGCGAGGCCCAACCGGTCCAGGGCGGCCGCGACCTCCTCGATCTCCGGCAACGCAAGGCGCGGGTCCAAGTGGGCGCCGTCGGCCCACAGCTCCACGTCGGTGGCCCCCAAAAGGTGCAGGATGTCCAGGGCTTCAAAGAGCGACCGCTGCTTGAAAGTCCACGTGGACACCGCCAGGCGAAACCCGTCCGCCAACCGCTATCCCTCCCTTCGCTTGCAGCCCACGCCCGTTTTACGCTTCGCTTGGGTGCGCCCGCGCACCTATGAGCGCCGCCCCTGCCGGACCAGCCGCTCGCGCCGCTCCTTAAGGGCCTCCACCGCACCGGGTGGGGCGGAGACCGACCCGATGCGCCGGTCGTGGCCGGAACCCGGGCCGTGCGCGTCGGTGCCGCCCGTCACCACCAGGTCGTACTTGGCTGCAAGCGCCAGGAAATGCTCCGTCTCCTCGGGGGAGTGTTCGGGGTAGTAGCACTCGAGGCCTTGGAGCCCGTGCTCGACGAGCGCGGGGATGAGTTGTTTGCCCTCCTCGGTCATCCGCCCCGGATGCGCCAGCACAGGCACGCCACCGGCTTCTAGGATTGCCCGTACCGCGTCAAAGGCGGAAAAAGGATCCCGGGGCACGTAGGCCGGCCCGCCGGTGTACAGGTAACGCTGGAAGGCTTCCTGGACCGAGGCCACGCACCCGGCCTCCACCATGGCCCGCGCCACGTGGGGACGCGTGATGGCGCCGCCGCCCGCGACGCGGAGCACGTCGTCAAAACTGATCCGGAAACCCAGTTCCTGCAAGCGCTCCACCATCTTTAGGCCCCGCTGCACGCGCGCTTCCCGCCGCTGGGCCAACAGCGAGTAGAAACCGTGGGCGTCGGGCGGGATGAAGTACCCTAGGATATGCACTTCGCCATAGGTGCGGTCGGTGTTTAGCTCGACACCGGGGACAAGCTCGATGCCCAACCGCTCCGCCGCCGCCATGGCCTCAGCCACGCCGTCCATCGTGTCATGGTCAGTGATGGCCAGCGCCGTCACGCCGGCAGCCCAGGCGGCCTGCACCACCGCCGCCGGCGGCAAGGTCCCGTCAGAAGCACTGGAATGGACGTGCAGGTCGATGGACACGGGGATCCCTTCCTTTGCAGCACCAGGTGGCACGTCGGGCGTTCGCTCCAGCGCGGGCTTTCCGCCGGAGGGGCGCGGTTTTCCCATGCCAACGGATTTCCCCGTCCCCAGCCGCCTACCTGCCAACGAGGCGGCCAGGTGCTGATGCCAGGCGACGGGTCAGCCCTTTTGCGTGAGAATGTCCTGGAAGCCCTTGATATGTTCAGCCTGCAGCGGCTGGTCGGTTTCCACGTAGATGCGGTGCAGGTTGTTGAGCATGCGGGCAAGGATCGTCCGGGCCTTCATCGGCTTGAGGAAATGCTCCCGGAACGGGTAGCCCATGGCCCGCACGTGGCGGATGCAGTCTTCGCGGGTGAGCAGGCGTCCCCGGTGAAACGGGTCGATCCAGACGGTGTCCTCGCCGCTGTAGCGCACCAGGAAATGGCCTGGGAGACCGACGCCGTCCAGTGGCAGGCCGAGGCGGCGGCCGACCAGGATGTAGATGACCGACAACGTGATGGGGATGCCCCGCTTGCGGTCGATGACCCGGTTGAGACAGCTGTTGTCGGGATCGTAGTAGCGGACGTCGTCGCCTTGTAGCCCGGCTTTCTCAAACAGTTGCATGTTGAGGAGACCGATGGTGCGGTACATGCTCAACCCGGGGTCAAACTGCGCGGCCACCGCGTCGGCCTGGGCATCCAGCCAGCGGCGGTACGGCTCCATATCGACCTCGGGGTAGCGGTACTTCGCCACCAGGAACGCTCCGGTTTCCAGGTCCAGGACGCTGTCGGACTGGCTGGCCAGCCGTTCCCAGCGCTCGTGGAGGTCCGCCAGCCGCAGCTCCTCCAAGAAGAGCCGCGCCCGGCCACGAACCAGGGGGTCGGCGTCGCTGACCGCGGTCTTAAGATGCGGGAGCACGTCCTCCACCGGCGCTTCCAGCAGCTTTTGCCGGGCAAAGGTGGCCGTGCGCGGATCGGAATCCCCCATCAGACGGATGAGGGCTTGGATGTCCTCCGCCGTCAGGCGCCGCATGTCGTCCCCCTCCTTGCGAGGCTACCCCGCCCCGTTGCTGTCAGGCGCCAGCAGGCGAGACAGGGGGATGCCTGTCAAGCGGGAGAAGTTGCGCGCCAGACGCCGGACCATCGGGGAAAGGCGAAAGTCAACGGGTATAACCGGCAATGGAATCGCCTCGCAGTCCACAGCGTCTGTTATCGGTCTATTTTCTACAATATGACCCCAAGACCTGCCCTCTATCGCGCGCCCAACCGGTGCGGGACGATCGCCCGCGCAAGGTCCGGCAAATGCAGGAAATATCGCCAGTAACCCGTATATTCAACTCATGACACGGCGGTCGAGTATTCTCTTCCCATTGGTTTTTGCCTTATTTCTCTCCCTGGCGCCGCTGGCGGGGCCGGGCGCAGGCTCCGGGCGCGCTCTCGCCGCTGGCGCCGGCGAGGGCTACCTGGGACCTGGGCTCATCTTCCTGGGCGCTGTATCTCTGATGGACCAGAGCCTCTACGAAACCGTCCAGGAAGCTTCCACCCCCGCGCGGCGAGCCTTTTTTGACACCGCCACCTACCTGGGCGACGGCTGGACCGCCTTGGCCGTGACCCTCGGCCTGCGGGGAAGCGATCCGCAGACGGCCGACATGGTCGGCAGCGCCTTCCTGCGGGCGGGGCTCGCCGTCAACGCCCTGAAACTCGTCATCTCACGGCCGCGGCCCACCGAAGACCCGTCGGCGTGCGGCGAGAACAGATGGAGCATCGGCGTCTGCGGCTCGTTCCCTTCCGGGCACTCGGCCACCGCCTTTAGCGTAGCGCACGTGCTGGCCCACCAATACCCTCAACACAAGGGGCTTTTTTACGCGCTGGCCGTCCTGGCCGCCTGGTCCCGCGTCGAGGTGCAAGCCCACTGGCCGTCGGACGTGGTGGCGGGAGCCATCATTGGGCTGTTGGCCGCTGACAGCGTCATCAAGCAGGCCTCCGGATGGTGAAGCCGCATGCGCCCGCGCGCTGGCCTCGACGGACGAGTGCTGGCCCGCCTGGCGGAGATCGTCGGGCCGGAGCATGTGCTCGTGGGCAACAGCGCCACCCTGGTGTATGAGTGCGACGGGTTCACTCTGGAACGCCAGGCTCCGGCTGCGGCGGTGCTGCCCGGCTCCGCGGCCGAGGTCGCGCAGGTGGTGCGGGTGCTCCACGCCGCCGGGATTCCCTTTGTCCCGCGGGGCGCGGGCACGTCCTTGAGCGGCACGACGATTCCCCCGCACGACGCGGTCATCATTTCCCTTGCCCGCATGAACCGCATTCTCCACCTGGACTTCCGCAACCGCCGCGCGGTGGTGGAACCCGGCGTCGTCAACGCGTGGATCAGCCGGGAGGCGGCGCCGCGGGGGTATTTGTACGCGCCGGACCCGTCCAGCCAGGCCGCCTGCACCATCGGCGGCAACGTAGGCACCAACGCGGGCGGCCCCCACACGCTCAAGTACGGCGTCACGGTCAACCATATCCTCGGGGTCGAGCTGGTGCTGCCCGACGGGCAAGTGGTGGAGCTGGGCGGGCCGGTCGAGGACCTGCCCGGCTACGACCTGGTGGGCCTTGTTACGGGCTCTGAGGGGACGCTGGGCATCGTTACCAAGATCGTGGTGCGCCTGGTGCGGGAGCCGGAAGGCTGCCGCACGCTTTTGGCCGTGTTCGACAGCGTCGACGACGCGACCCGCACCGTGTCCGGCATCATCGAGCAAGGCATCATCCCCGCGGCATTGGAGATGATGGACAATCTCGTTATCCAGGCGGTCGAGGAAGCCTTCGGGTTCGGGTTTCCGTTGGACGCCGCCGCGGTGCTGATCATCGAGGTGGACGGCCTTGAGGTGGGCCTCGATGAGCAAGCGGAAGCCTGTGCCGCCATCTGCCGGGCCAACCGGGCGCGGGAGCTGCGCACCGCCGCCACCGAGGAAGAACGGCGGCTCTTGTGGATGAGCCGCAAGAAGGCCTTTGGGGCCCTCGGGCGCCTCGCCCCGAGCTACGTGACACAGGACGGGGTGGTGCCCCGGACGCGGCTGCCGGAGATGCTGGCGCTGACGGCCGAGATCGGGCGCAAGTATGGCCTGCGGATCGCCAACGTGTTTCACGCCGGCGACGGCAACATCCACCCGATCCTGCTGTACGACGAGCGAAACCCGGATGAGGTCCGCCGGGTCATCCAGGCGTCGGATGAGATTTTGAGCGCCTGCATCGACATGGGCGGCTCGATCACCGGCGAGCACGGCGTCGGCATAGAGAAGGTCAGCCATATGCGCCGCATGTTTTCCGAAGCCGACTTGGCCGCTATGCTGGACGTGCGGGCGGTCTTCAACCCCCGGGGGCTGTGCAACCCCGGCAAGATCTTTCCCTCTCCCGGCGGGTGCGTGGAAGTCCAGCGGCCGCGCCGGCCGGCGCCGGCCTGAGGGCTGGCGCGACGCTGTTCGCCGATGCGGCGCCCGGACCGGTCGCCTGCACAACAGGTCGCCTGCGCGACAGGTCGCCTGCACGAAAGGAGGTCCGCCGTTGACCGAAGCCGCGGGACAAATAGATCCCATCTGGCAGCCGCTCGCGGCCGTCGCAGGGCCTGATCACGTGCGCCCGGCGAACCCCGCGCGGGACGCGGTGGACGGCGTCGTGCCCCGGGCCGTCGTGGCGCCGCCCGACGAGGAGACGCTCGCGTGCGTGTTGGCGTACTGCCATAACCACCGGCTCGCAGTCGCGCCCAGGGGCGGCGGCACGCAGATGCGCTTGGGTAACGTTCCCGAACGGCTCGACGTGGTCCTGGACTTAGGGCGCCTGTCCGGGATCGTGCACTACGAACCGGCGGACTTGACGGTGACCGTACAGGCCGGGATGCGCCTGGACGACCTGCAGGCGGAACTGGCGCGGCATGGGCAGTTTTTGCCCATCGACCCGCCCGGGGGCGGTAGGGCGACCATCGGCGGGCTGTTGGCCACCGGGACGTCAGGCCCCTTGCGGGCCGGTTTCGGCCACCTGCGGGACCGTCTCCTAGGCATGCGGGTCGTGCGGGCCGACGGCACGGTGGTGCGCTCCGGCGGCCGCGTCGTCAAAAACGTCGCCGGCTACGACATGGGCCGCCTGCACACAGGCGCCCTCGGGACGTTGGGTGTCATCGTCGAAGCCACCTTCAAGGTCCAGCCGCTGCCGGCTGCGTGGGGTGCGGTGGCAATTGCCCCGGGGGGCGGGGCCGGGCCGAGAGCAGGTGACGCAACGGCACTTCTCGCCCTGGAGGAGGTCGTGGCAGCGCTGTTGGACGCGCCGGCGCAGCCGGTGCTGGCGGAAATCATCGGGCCGCCGGCGCGGCTGGTGGTGGGCTTCGCGGGCACCAAAAACGAGGTGGATTATGCGGTACAGCAGGCATGCCGCATAGCGGATAAGTCCGCGGGTACCGGGCGCCTGGCGGCCACCCCGTTGCCATGGGCCGAAACCCACGCCCAGGTGCTGTCCGTCCACCGGGAAGGGGCAGGCCCAGTCAAAGGAAGAGGAGCCCTCGTTTGCCGGCTGCACGTTCCCAGCGACCGCGCGGCGGCACTCATTGCGGAAGCTGCGGCGGAGGCAGCCGCGGCCGGCGTGGACTTGGCTTACGCCGCTCATGCCGCGGCCGGCATCATACGGCTGCATTTGGGCGCCGAGGCGCCGGGTCGTGAGGCACCAGGTCGGGCGGCTCGGGCGGCGGCGCAACCGGATGCGGCGGCTGCGGTGTACCGGTCGCTCATCTTGAGCTGGCTCGCCCGCTGCCGGGATCTGGGCGGCAACCTGGTCGTGGAGCGCGCCCCTGCCGCACTCAAACGAGAGCTGCCCGTGTGGGGCGATCCGCCCGCATCCCTGTTCCTCATGCGGGCTTTGAAGGAGAAGTTCGACCCGCACCGGATTTTGAATCCAGGCCGCTATGTGGGCGGGATCTGAAGCGGGGGGATCGCCGTGGCCGGCGGAAAAGCGGCGCAAACAGTGCCGCAAGCAGCCATCCCCATGGACCAGTTGCTGCGCTGCGTCCACTGCGGCTTGTGCACGTCTGCCTGCCCCACCTACCTCGAGCTCGGCAACGAAGCCGACTCCCCCCGGGGTCGCCTGTACCTGATGCGGGCGGTGGCCGAGGGTCGCCTGGAGTGGACGGCCGACGTCGTCGGCCACCTGGACCTGTGTCTTGAGTGTCGCGCCTGCGAAACCGCCTGCCCGGCCGGCGTGCCCTACGGCCAGCTGCTGGAAGCCGCCCGGGCCGACATCGCGCGCACGTACCGCCGCCCGTGGCGTGAGCGCCTACTCCTGGCCCTCCTCCGGGACATGCTTTTCCCGTATCCCGGCCGGCTCGCCGCGGCGCTGCGGCCCGTACGGTCCCTGCGCGGCGCGCTCAAGCGCCTCGCAGGCCTGCTGCCTGGGGATGTACGCCGCATGTTGGCCCTCTTGCCGCCGGGGGCGCCGTCCGCCTGTCCGCCCCTGCCCTCCGTCATCCCTGCCCAGGGACTGCGTCGTTACCGGGTGGCCCTCTTGACCGGCTGCGTCGCGCAGGTCCTGTTTCCCGAAGTCAACTGGGCGACCGCGCGGGTACTCGCCGCCAACGGCTGCGAGGTCGTCGTGCCCGCGCGGCAAGGCTGCTGCGGCGCTCTGCACCTGCACTCGGGCGCTCGGGAGGCGGCCCGCGCATTTGCCCGGCGCAACGTGGCAGCCTTTGACTTGGACGACGTGGACGCGGTGATTACTAACGCCGCCGGCTGCGGGTCGACGCTGAAAGAGTACGGCCATCTTCTCCAAGATGACGCAGCCGCCTCCCAGGCGGCGCGGTTTGCGGGGAAGGTGCGGGATGTGGCCGAGTTTCTGGCCGGAATTGGCATCGTGCCGCCAGCGCAGCCCGTCCACCGGGTAGTCGCCTACCACGACGCCTGCCACCTGGCGCACGGGCAAGGGATCCGCAGCGAGCCGCGGCAGCTCTTGCGCGCCATCCCGGGCCTGCGCCTGGTGGAGCTGCCCGGCGCGGACCACTGCTGCGGCAGCGCGGGGCTGTACAACATCTTGCAGCCGGCCATGGCGGCGCGGCTATTGGAGAAAAAGATCGCGGCCATCGCGTCCACCGGCGCCGACACGGTGGCCACGGGAAACCCGGGTTGTCTCATGCAGATCGCCAAAGGCTTAAGGGAGCGTGGTCTAGCCGTCGACGTCCGCCATCCCGTGGAGCTCTTGGCGGAGGCTTACGGCTTCAGCAGGGCAGGCGATTTGAGCACCGGGGATGACAGCAGCACACGGGGCGCACGAGCCGGCGCATGAGCGCATGAGGGCACGATCCACAACCGCAAGCCGTAATCGGAACGGGATGAATGCGTCCCCGATCCGCAGCTGCAAGCCGCAAACGAACGGGATGAGGTGGAAGCTGTGACCTTCACCGATCTGTTTTGGATATTTCTCATCCTGAGCTGGCTGGTCCCCGCATGGCAGCGCTGGCGGCTCGTCTACGCCCGCCACGCCATCGTGCGCCACCTGCAGCGGATACGGGGTTCCCGAATTATCACCTTGATCCACCGGCAGGAGTCCATGAGCCTGCTTGGGCTTCTGACCCGCCGCTACATCGACATCGAAGACTCCGAGCAGATCCTAAGGGCAATCCGCAACACGCCCAAGGACGTGCCCATAGACATCATCTTGCACACCCCTGGCGGGCTCGTGCTCGCGTCGGAGCAGATCGCGCGGGCGCTCAAAAAGCATCCCGCCCGCACCGCGGTCTTCATCCCCCATTACGCGATGTCCGGCGGTACAATGATCGCGCTGGCGGCCGACGAGATTTGGATGGACGAAAATGCGGTCGTCGGGCCCATCGATCCGCAGCTGGGCGGCTATCCGGCGGCGTCCATCCTTAAGGTCTTAGAGGAGAAATCGAAGGACCGGATCGATGACGAGACGCTGATCATGGCCGACATGGCCCGCAAGGCGATGCAGCAAGTGCAGGACACCGTCTATGACCTGCTCAAGGACAAGTTCCCCGAGGATAAGGCGAGGGAGATCGCCCGCACCTTGACCGAGGGCCGCTGGACCCACGACTACCCCATCACCTGCGAACAGTTGACGGCGCTGGGTGTACCGGTGCGCTGCGATCTCCCGCCGCTGATCTATCAATTGATGGACCTTTACCCGCAGCCGGCCGGCCGCCGACCGTCGGTTACGTACTCACCCCTCCCGGCGCCGCAACCGGGTGCCCAGGACGACTAGCCCTGGTTCCGGCGCCTGAGCAGAGCAGGGGCAACGCCTCCCGCTCAGGACAGCATGGGCATCTTGACGCCCTTCTCCTTGGCCGTCTTGATGGCCCGCTCGTAGCCCGCGTCGGCGTGGCGGACGACGCCCATCCCGGGGTCGGTGGTCAGCACCCGCTGGAGCCGCCGGGCCGCGTCGTCGGTGCCGTCGGCCACCACCACCATCCCCGCATGGATGGAGTATCCGATGCCGACGCCACCGCCATGGTGCACCGACACCCATGTGGCGCCCGCCGCCGTGTTGAGCAGGGCGTTGAGGATCGGCCAGTCGGCGATGGCGTCGCTGCCGTCCTGCATCCCCTCGGTTTCCCGATAGGGCGACGCGACGGAACCGGCGTCCAGGTGGTCGCGGCCGATGACCACCGGCACGCTCACCTCTCCCCGCCGCACCAGGTCGTTGATGATGAGGCCCAGCTTGGCGCGCTCGCCATAGCCCAGCCAGCAGATGCGGGCGGGCAGCCCTTGAAACTTGACCTTTTCCCCGGCCATCTTGATCCAGCGGGCGAGGCGCTCGTTGTCGGGAAACGCCTCCAGCACCGCTTGGTCGATGCGATAAATGTCGGCCGGATCGCCTGACAGGGCCGCCCAGCGGAATGGCCCCTTGCCCTCGCAAAACAGCGGCCTGATAAAGGCGGGCACAAAGCCGGGGAAGTCAAAGGCGCGATCGAGGCCCGCCTCCTTGGCCTGGTGGCGGATGTTGTTGCCGTAGTCAAAAGCGACGGCGCCCCGGTCCTGCATGTCCAGCATGGCCTGGACGTGGACCCGCATCGATTCCCGCGCCCGGCGGACATACTCCTGGGGGTCGCTGCGCCTCAGCGCGGCCGCCTGCTCTAGGGTGAGACCCGCAGGCACGTAGCCGTTCAGGGGGTCGTGGGCCGAGGTCTGATCCGTCACCACGTCGGGGATGCGGCCCCGGCGCACCAGCTCCGGGTACACCTCCGCGGCGTTGCCGACGAGTCCCACCGACAGCGGGCGCTTGGCCGCCAGCGCCTCGTCGATCCAGGCCAAGGCTTCATCGAGATCGTAGGTCATGCGGTCGCAGTAGGCGGTGTCGATGCGGCGCTGGATGCGCTGGGGGTCCACCTCCACCACCAGCACGACGCCTTCGTTCATGGTCACGGCCAACGGCTGCGCCCCGCCCATGCCGCCGCACCCGGCCGTGAGCACAAACCGCCCGCGCAGGCTGCCGCCGAAATGCTGCGCGGCGCACTCCGCAAACGTTTCATACGTCCCCTGCAGGATCCCCTGGGTGCCGATGTAGATCCAGCTGCCGGCCGTCATCTGGCCGTACATGGTAAGCCCCATGGCCTCCAGTTCCCAAAACTTCTCCCACGTGGCCCACGCCGGCACCAGCAGCGCGTTGGCCAACAGCACCCTGGGCGCGTCGGGGTGCGTCTTGAAGACGCCGACGGGTTTCCCGGACTGGATGAGCAGCGTCTCGTCGTTCTCGAGCTCCTTGAGCGCGGCGACGATCCGGTCAAAGCACTCCCAGTTGCGGGCCGCCTTGCCGCTGCCGCCGTAGACGATAAGTTCCTCGGGCCGCTCGGCCACCTCCGGGTCCAGGTTGTTCATGAGCATGCGCAGGGCGGCTTCCTGCTGCCATCCCTTGCAGCTGATCTCCTTGCCCCGCGGCGCCCGGATGACCCGTGCACTCTGCGTCGCCATGGCAGAACCCCCTTTAAGTTTCCTTCGTGTTTCCTTGCAACCGCCGCTTCGTCTCATCCGCCGGGCCGGCGCACCAGCACGACCCGGCCGTCGATAATGACCTGCTCGACCAGGTTGATGCCCAGCTTGTACGGGATGAACTGGTGGTTGGGCGCTCCCAGGACGATGATGTCCGCCCGCTTGCCCACCTCGAGGCTCCCCACTTCCGCAGCCCGCCCGATGGCGTGGGCCGCGTTGATGGTGGCCGCGGCGATGGCCTCCGCCGGTGTCATGCGCAGGCAAAGGCAGGCGAGGGCAATGACGAACTGCATGGACTCAGTGGGCGACGACCCGGGATTGCAGTCCGTCGCCAAGGCCACCGG
>LZRQ01000063.1 GCA_002159155.1 Firmicutes bacterium ZCTH02-B6 | reverse complement strand
CCCCGTCTGGGCGCCATCCCTGCGCTGCCGGGCGTGGACCCGGCGGCCGGGCGGGCCATCTGCCGGGAAGCCCAGCGCCGAGGCGGCGGGTGGCTCCTGCCCGACGAGGTGGACCGGCTGCTCGCGGTCTTTGGCCTGCCCCGGCCGGAGGCACGGGTCGCTTTCAACGAGGACGAGGCCGTCCAGTGCGCCCGGGAGCTCGGCTATCCCGTGGCCGTCAAGCTCGCCTCCGCCACGCTGGTGCACAAGACCGAGTGGCAAGGGGTTCACCTCAACATCGCCGACGAAGCGGGCGTCCGCCGGGCCGTGCAGGCCATGCGCCAGGAGCTGGCGCGGCGTGATATGCTGGAGGCCATGGCCGGGGTGCTGGTGCAAAAGATGGCCCCGGACGGCATCGACGTCTTTGCCGGCGTGACCCAGGACCCTACCTTTGGGCCCGTCATCGCCTTTGGCCTCGGCGGCACCGCGGTGGAAGTGCTGGGCGACGTGGTGTTCCGCATCACGCCCCTCACCGATCGGGACGCCCATGACATGGTGCGCTCCATCCGGGGCTGGCCGCTCTTGACGGGCTTCCGGGGCCAGCCGCCAGCCGACGCGGCCGCCGCCGAAGAGGTGCTCCTCCGCCTCTCCCGCATGGTCGAGGAGATCCCCGACATCGTCACCGTCGACCTCAACCCCGTCCGCCTGCTGCCCGCAGGGCGCGGGGCCCTCGTGCTCGACGCCCGCGTCCGGGTGCAGTAAACCGCGCCGGGGCGGCTGTCCTTGCCCGCTTGGGGACAGCCTGCCCCCAACGTAGGACAGGCTCCCCCTCAACTAGGGGGCATTCGCGCCCCGAGGTCCGGGACGATGGGCCGTACCGCGTCCAGGGCCGGCGGGAGACAATGTAAGCGGCAAGCGTCAAGCATTTCCGTCGCGAGGAGGTATCGGACCATGAACAACGGATGGGCCAAGGGCAAGGTCGCCATCGTCACTGGGGCCGCGGCGGGCATCGGCCGCGCCACCGCGCTGGCTTTTGCCCGTGAGGGGGCAGCCGTGCTCGTCACCGACGTCAACGTTTCGGGCGGCGAGGAAACCGTCCGCATGATCCGGGAGGCCGGCGGCACCGCCGAGTTTCTCCGGGTCGACGTGAGCAACGACGACCAGGTGGCCGCCATGGTGCAGCGGGCGGTGGAGCTTTGGGGCGGCGTGGACTACGCCTTCAACAATGCCGGGATCGAGGGAGCGCTGGCTCCGACCCACGAATACCCGGAAGAGGCGTGGCAACGGGTCATCGACATCAACCTGACCGGCGTCTGGCGCTGCATGCGCCATGAGATCCCCGAGATGCTCAAGCGGGGCGGCGGTGCCATCGTCAACTGCGCCTCCATCCTGGGGCTGGTGGGCTTTGCCAACGCGCCGGCCTATACCGCCGCCAAGCACGGCGTCGTCGGGCTGACCAAGGCCGCCGCGCAGGAATACGCCGAGCTCGGCCTGCGCGTCAACGCCGTCTGCCCCGGCTTCATTGAAACCCCGATGGTCATGGAGCGGGGCGTGCAGCTGGGCAAGGACAAGTTGGCCTACGCGCAGGTCGCGAGCCTGCACCCCATGAACCGGCTCGGCAAGCCCGAGGAGATCGCCGAGGCGGTGGTGTGGCTCTGCTCGCCCAAGGCGTCCTTTGTCACCGGCTACGCCCTGGCGGTGGACGGCGGATACGTGAGCAAGTAGAAAAAGTAGACGCGGGGCGGAGAAGCGAGCAGCCGCCATAGACGTTCGTCAAGACGCCGTTCAAGGGGCCGGAGGCCGTGTGCCACGGCCCTTTGCGCGCGTTCGCCAGTTGGTACACCCTCCACTCCGGGAAGAACGAACGCAGCGGCCGGGAGGGTGCTTGCGGTCTCCGGCGTCACACGGAGGACAGAGCCCCGCCCGTAGGCCGCTCCGGGGGAGGCCTGAAAACATGAAAGCGGCGCTCATCGCGCCGCTTTCGCCTTGCCGCCTACTCGTTTGTTGATCCGTCTTGCCGCCCTCTTTAGCGGTCTTGAGACGCCCCTTACAGCAACGGGTGCTCGTGGCGGGCCTTGAGCCGCTGCCACCGGCGCTCCACTTCCCGCTCGAACTCCTCGAGCAGGTCCTTGTTCTCCGGCCGCAGCAGGTGGCGGGTCTTGCCCATCAGCTTGAGCCACTCGCTGACGGGGATGCGCTTGCCCTTCTCCTCCGGGTTGTACGTGATCGTGGTGACGCCCCGCTCGATCTCGTACAGCGGGAAGAAGCAGCTGTTGACCGCCGCCTCCACGATGGCCGTGCCGAGGCGCTCCTCGCTGCGCCAGTTCAACGGGCAGGTGATGAGCACCTTGCCGTAGGCCAAGCCCTCGTTCTTGGCGTACCACTGGGCCTTGGCCGCCTTGCGCATCAGGTCCTGCGGGAACGCCTCCACGCCCGTGAACACGTACGGGATGTTGGTGGCCGCCATGATCATGGGCGTGTCCTTGTGGTGGAACAGCTTGCCCCGCCCGTGCGGCCCGACCTCCGACGTGGAGGTGCGGTGCCCGATGGGCGTCGAGTACGACAGCTGGCTGCCCGTGTTCATGTAGCCCTCGTTGTCGTACTCGAGGATGATCATCTTGTGGTTGCGCAAGGCCGTGCCGATGGCCGAGCCCATGCCGATGTCCATGCCGCCGTCGCCGGTGATCATCACAAAGGTGATGTCCTCGCCGACGTCGATCTCGCCCCGGCGCTTGCGCTCAAAGAACATCTCCACGAGCCCCGACAGCGTCGGCGCGCCGTTTTGGAACAGGTTGTGGATGTAGGTGATCCGGTGAGCCGTAAACGGATAGCCCGTGGTCACCACCATCGCGCAACCGGTCTGGTACAGCACCACCACGTCGCCCTCGAGGGCAGCCAGGAACTGGTTGATGGCCGGGAAGATGCCGCACCCGGGGCACGCCCCGTGACCGGGGGCGATGCGCTTGGGCCGCTCCATCAGCTGGCGCGGCGGCGGCAGCTTGACCTTGAGCTGGCCGGTCTCGGGGTCCTGCGTCACCGACACAAGCCCTGTCACCTCTTCCCGGGAGATGACCGGCGTGCCCGGCGGCGGCACCCGGTTGGGATCGCCCGGCGTCACGCCGTGGTAGTCGAAACGCACCTTGACCCGCCCGGTTTCCGCGGCCTCCAGGGCCAGCTTAAAGAACGCCTCGGCGTCGTCGGGATAGAAGTCCTTGCCGCCCAGGCCGTAGATGCGGGTCAGCACCAGCGTGCGGTTTTCCGGGTCGTCCTTGAGGGCCGCCTTGACCTCGTGGGTCAAAGGACCGCCGCCCGAGCCGTAGGAGTCGCCCCGCTCGCCGATGAGCAACGCCTTGAGGTTGCGGCACGCCTTGCGGATTTCCTCGGCCGGGAACGGCCGCAAGATGTTGGGGCTGATGACGCCCACCTTCAAGCCCTGCTCCCGCAGGCGGTCCGCCACGTCCTTGGCGGTTTCCGCGGCGGAGTTGAGCAGCAGCACCGCCGCCTCCGCGTCCTCCATCCGGTACAGGTCCACGATCGGATAGTGGCGCCCGGAGAGCTCCGCGTACTCCGCGAACACCTCGGCGATGACCTCGCGGGCCGCCTCCATGGCCTTGTGCAGCTGGTACTTGTTGTTGATCAGGTCCGGGTCGTTCATGTACGGGCCGATGGTGACCGGCTGCCGCGGGTTGAGCGCCGTGATGCGCTCAGGCACCGGCCCGATGAACTGCTGCACCGTGTCCTGGTGTGCGAAGTAATGCACGCGGCGCTTCTGGTGGCTGGTAAAGAAGCCGTCATAGGCCACGATGACCGGCAGCTGCACCCTCGGATCCTCGCCGATGCGCACGGCCATGATGTTCATGTCGTAGACGGCCTGCGGATCCCGGGCCAAGAGCACGATCCAGCCCGTGTGAATCGCGAAATACAGGTCCGAGTGGTCGCCGCGGATGTCCAGGGGCCCGCTGACCGACCGGGTCACCAGGTCCAGCACCATCGGAAACCGGGTGCCCGACTGGACCGGCAGCTGCTCCAGCGCGTACAACAGGCCGTTGGCGCTGGTCGCGTTGAACACGCGCCCGCCGCCGGTGGTCGCGCCGTAGCAGATGCCGGCGGCGCCGTGCTCGCCGTCGCCCGGGATGAGCACGATGTCGTGCTCCCCGTTGGCCTGCATCTCGCTCAACAGCTCGGCAATTTCCGTGGACGGCGTGATGGGGTAGTAGCCCATGACGTGGAAGTTGATCTGGCTCGCCGCCAGCGCCGCCATTTCATTGCCGCTCAAGAAGCCCATCCGCTGATCGGGACGGGCTGCTACCTTTATGTCTTCCTGGCGCAAAGCCATGAGCCTCACCCCACAGTTGCGATAATCGAAAACCGCTGCTGCACCCGGTGCTCCGGTGCCCAGCCGTCGGCTTCAGGGATGGCTACCAGAGCGTCGACGGGGCACGCCTCCACGCACTTGAGGCAGCCCTTGCAGTACTGGTAGTCGATGCCCTTGAGCACCATCGCGGGCCGCCCCTTCTTGTCCTGGCCCATCTCCCAGACAAAGCAGTAGTCCGGGCACACCAGGTCGCACTGGGCGCAGTCGATGCACTTGTCCCGGAGAAACTCGGGCAGCTGGCCTTGCCGGGACGCGGACATATCCTTGTTCCAGGTGGTGCCGGGCCGCACCAGCGTCCCGCCGAGGGTGGCGGTTTCGTAGCCGAACAGCGGCTGCGGCCGCACGTAAGGCTGCTCGGCCTCACCCTCGGAAACCGTCACCTCGTGCCACTTTACACCGTGGTACCCCCGCCAGAAGGCCTCCAGGTTGCCCTGCAGCATCTGCGGGTAGCGGGTCCCCAGCGCGTCCCGGATGGCTTCCACGACGCCCTCGGGCGACAGGAACTCGCACGCCTTGGTGATCGCGCCGAGCATGGCCATGTTGGTGCGGCTGCCGGTTTCCGTGGCGATGTCCAGCGCCGGGACAGTGCCGAGCCTGCGCACCTTGATCCCCAGCATCTCCCGCATGGTTTCGGGATCCTTGCGGGAGTTGATGACGACCACCGAATGCGAGTACAGCCCCGACAAGACGCTCTTGTCCGAGAGCACCAGGGCTTCGTGGAAAATGCCGAGCACGTGGGGACGCTCCACCGGCGTCGCGTTGCGGATTTCCTTTTCAGGGGCCGCAAAACGGACGAAGCTCTTGACCGGCGTGCCTTTCTTTTCAGATCCGTACGAGGCGAAGTTGGAGCCGTTGAGGCCGCTGTAGAGCACACCCGCCTCAGCCAGGATCTTGCCCGCGACGTTGGCGCCGAGCCCCCCGATGGACTCGAGCCGGATTTCAAAAAATCCTTCCTCGTTTGTGACGGGCAACGCCACCCCCACAGGCATGGCTGACCCTCCCTTCGGCGCCCGTCAACGGGCGCGCCATATACACAATAACTCCACAACAAAAGATAGCGCATTTCGCGCGAACGCGCCACTGACGGATGACCCCCGGGCACGTGCCGAGTGTCCTCCTGGGGAAGAGCAAGAGGGATTTGGAGTGGAAAACACTAACACCCGTCCCATGTGCCGGGCGGTGGGGAAATTATTCACCGAAAGTGGATTTGATAAAGCGCTGTTTCACCCTGGCCACGTGCTCCCGGGCCAGGCGCTCGGCTAGCTCGGGGTTGCGGTTGCGAATTGCCTCAAAGATGGCCCGGTGCTCGGCCAGCGCTTCCTGCGGACGGCCTTCGATCGCGGCGGAGCGGTGCTTTAGCAGCCGCGTGATCTTGACGAGTCCCTGCAGCGCGTCGATCAGCTGCTTGTGGTGGCTGGCCGCGAGCAACAGGTCATGAAAGTCCTTCCCGCCCTTCACAATCTGCCCGGCCGTCTCCTGGTGGGAAACCTCCTCATGCCGCTGCCGCAGGTACGCCTCCATCGCGTCCAGGTCTTCCTGCGTGGCCCGTTCCGCGGCAAAGCGCGCCGCCATGCCTTCCAGGACTTCCCGGACTTCGAAAGTCCCGATGATGTCCTCCCGGGACGGGTTGATCACCGTGACGCTGCGCCGGGCGTCGATCTGGACCAGGCCCTCGGCCTCCAAGCGCCGCAACGCTTCCCGGATGGGCGAACGGCTGGTCCCAAAGGCTTTGGCCAGCTGCCCCTCGACCAGGCGCTCGCCAAAGGTCAGCTTGCCTTCGAGGATGGCCCGCTCGAGCTGCTCGTAGATTTGATCCGTCAAGGAGCCGAGCGCCCGCGGCGCCAGCACTTCCTGCAAGTTCGTCATGAAGGGTTCCCCCCCAGTCCTTCCACGCGTCGCGCGGCGCCTCAGCTAAACAGTACCACACCGGTGCACCACCACGCGACCGCCGGCCATCACGAACCCAACTAGCCGCAAAGCAGCGATGTCCTCCCACGGCCTCCCCCGCACCCCGACCAGGTCAGCCAGCTTGCCCGGGGCGATGGTGCCTATGAGCTCGGCAAGTCCCAATGCCCGTGCCGCCGTGGCTGTGCCGGCCGCCAGCGCCTCGGCCGGAGACATGCCCGCCTCCACCAACAGCTCAAACTGAACCGCGTTCTCCCCCATGGGGGTGTAGGGCGGGCCGACGAAATCGGTGCCGGCGGCGATGGTTACCCCGTGGGCGCGAGCTATACGCACGGCGGCGAAAAGCTGGTCCAGGTGCCTCTGCCATACTGCCGCCAGCTCTGGTGCGAGGCCTTTGGCTGGACCCTGGCGGGCCCGCATGGCCGGCAAGGCCAAGGTCGGCACCAGGATGATGCCCCGCTCCGCCATCAGGGCGTACGTCTCCGGCGCTGCGCCGTGGCCGTGCTCGACGGTGTCGACGCCGGCCATTACCGCCTGGCGCACAGCAGCCTCGCCTATGGCGTGCGCGGCCACCATGAGCCCGACGCGGTGCGCCTCGTCCACCACTGCCCGGATTTCCTCCAACGTGTAGTTGGGCACCGCCTGTTCGGTGGCGTCGGCCCAAGGGTGCACTAGGTCTCGGCCAGGTAGGCCTGATGACAAGCCTACTTTGATGACGCTGCTGCCGCTGCGCACCCGCTCCCGAACGCGGCGGCGGCATTCGTCCGGGCCGTCGGCAAAAAAGCCGAGCGCGTCCGCCGCCGCTGCCGGCTGGCCAATGGGGTCCCATGTCCCGCCCCGTTGGCAGATGTAGTCGCCCGCGGCCACGATGCGGGGTCCCAAGATGACCCCATCAGCTACTGCCCGCTCGAGGGCGGGGCCCAAGGGACCACCCATGCACCGGACCGCGGTGAACCCGGCTTCAAGCAGACGCCGCAAATCCTGCGCCGCCTCGATGGCCCGGTAGGCGGAAGCCCAAGGAGCCCCACCCCAGGGCGGCCGCGGGCCGACCCCCCACAGGTGCAGGTGGGCGTCGATGAGTCCCGGCACCAATGACATTTCCCCAAGGTCCAGCAACGTTTCGCCTGGCGGCTGGCCGAGTACAGGCTTCTCGGCAGGCGAATCTAGAGGTAGAGGCTGGTCCCGGGGGACCAGCGCCAGGATGTGGTTCCCTTCCACCAACACGTCCACGCCGGCTAAAGGCGGGCCATCGCCCGTCCACACCGCCTGCGCCCGGACGCGATATCTGGCCCGCTTCTGCACGGCTCCGGACCCCCACCGGCGGCGTCAAGCCAATCCCAAAAGCCGCGGCAAGAACAGGGTAAAGTCGGGCACGTACGTCACAATGAGCAGCACCAGGATCATTACCACCAGGAACGGCAGCGCCGCGGCGAACACCTTCTCCGCGGGCCGTTCGGCAATGTCTGCCGCCAGGTAAAGGCACAGCGCCACGGGAGGTGTGACGAGCCCAATGTTGAGGTTGATCAGCACCAAGACGGTGAAGAGAAGCGGATCGATCCCCCACGCAACCGCCGCCGGCAGCAGGATGGGCACCAGCAGCGTCATGGCTGCGATACCTTCCAACAGCATGCCGCCAATAAAGAACACGATGTTCAAGAGCAGAAGGCCGATCCAAGGGCTGGACACCACGGAATCCAGAAACGTGCGCACTATGGCCGGCACCTGCTGCGTGGCGATCACCCAGTTAAGGACATTGGCGGCGCCGATGACGACAAGGATCACCGCCGAAGTGATCCCGCTGTTCACAAACACGGTCCACAGCTTCTGGGCGTTGAGCTTGCGGGTGATCAGGCCAACGACCACGCCGTAAATGGTTGCGACGGCGCCCGCCTCCGTCGCGGTGAAAACGCCCCCGAGCACCCCGCCGAGGATGATCAGCGGCATGACCAGGGCCGGCGCCGCCGCAATGAACTGGCGGAAGACGTTGCCCCAGCCCTCCCACCGGTTGTTGGGCCGGTAGCCGTCGCGCTTGGAGATGACGTACGCCACGGCCATCTGGAAAAGCCCGATGAGGATACCCGGCAGCACCCCGGCGGCGAAAACCGCGCCCACGGACACCCCCGTCATCACCGCGAGGATGACCGCCGGGATGCTGGGCGGGATAATCGGCGCCATGACGGAGGAGACCGCAGTAACGGCGGCCGAGAAGTCCCGGGTGTAGCCCTGCTTCACCATGGCGGGGATGAGCATCCCACCGATGGCCGCGGTGTCGGCCACCGCCGAGCCGCTGAGGCCGGCGAAAAACATGCTGGCCGCGATGTTGACGTGGGCCAGGCCGCCTGTGATATGGCCGACCAAGCTCTTGGAAAACTCCACGATCTTGTCTGTCAGATCACACTCGTTCATCACGTAGCCCGCGGCGATGAAGAACGGGATGGCCATGATTGGGAAGCTGTCCAGGCCGGTGAACATGCGCTGGGGAAGTACAACCAAGTTCGGCATGCCCGCGGCCAGCAAGCCGGAGAAGGCGGTCATCGCGATAGCAAACGCGATGGGAACCCCAATGGCCATCAACACCACAAACGTGACGGCGATGACGGCAAGTGTCACACGTCGACCCCCCTCGACTCGGGACGCGTCAGCGGCTCGCCGGCGCGGCGGGCCTCTCCTCGCACGAGACGGATGACGCCGTCGATGAACAAAACGATGGATTCAAGCGCCAGAAACGCCATACCCAGGGCGACGCCGAAATAGGGAATGGACATGGAGATGCGCATGGCCGGCGTCATCTGGAAGCTGACCAGCTGCACCAGGTTCCACCCGTGGTACATGACGGGGATGGCCAGGCACGCCACCACCAAATAGGCGACCAGCTGGAAAACGTCGGCCCAGACGCCGCGCAACCGGTCCGTAATAACGGTGATGCGGACGTGGCGGCCTTCCCGCAGGGCCAGCGGCGCCGCCAGGTAGGCCATGTACACCATGCAGTAACGGGCGAACTCTTCCGCCCACGGCAGCGGCGCCTTCAAAACGTAGCGGAAAATTACGTTCGTCATGACGACGGCAACCAAGGCGATCATGAGGAGCCCCACCGCCGCCCGCAGCACGGCTCCCGTGACCTTGGAAACTACTTGCATGTGCACCCTCCCCTTGCGCCCAGACCAACACCGAAGCCGGCGATCCCCACTTTCGTGCCGCCGCGTCCCCGTTGCCGGCAGGCCCGGCGCGGGCCGAGGGGGCTGAGGCCCCCCCGGCCGCGGCAGGTTTCCTTTAGATGCCGAACGACGCCTCCGCTTCCCGGACTGCCGCCAGCACCTCATCAATCAGGGCTGGATCGATCTGGGTCCGCAGCCATTCGATCACCGCCTGCTGCGCCAAGGTGCGGAACTGGGCGAGCTCCTCCGGCGTCGGCGAGTAGATCTCCATGTGCTGCTGGAGCTTGTTGAGCGCCAGCGCCTCGTTGAGCGCCTTGATGCCCTGGTTCACCCGAGCGGCCGTGAAGGCGGCCCGGCGGATGAGCTGCTGATCCTCAGGCGAGAGGCTGTTGAAGAAGCGCTTGTTGATGACGGTGAAGTCCACGCCGTAGCTGTGCCCATCCAGCGTCAGGTAGCGCTGCACCTCATACAACCGGGCGTAGTCGATGGTGCTCACCGGGTTTTCCTGCCCATCCACAACGCCCTGATCCAAGGAGCTGTACACTTCCGGCCACGGTATCGGCGTCGGGCTGCCGCCGAGGGACTGGACGAGCCGCACATAGACGGGCGTCTCCTGCACCCGGATCTTCAGCCCCTGCATATCCTGCGGCGAGTGGATGGGGCGCACGTTGTTGGTGAAGTGGCGGAACCCGACCTCGCCGTATGCGAGGTTGATCATGTTCGTCTTTTGCTCCATCAATTTCGAGATCTTTTGGCCAAAAGGACCGTCGAGAACGCGCCACGCGACCGCCTGGTTGGGGAACAGGTACGGGATGTCAAACACCATCGCCTCGGGGAAAAAGCCCGCCATCGCACCGGACGCGATACCCATCTCGATGGTGCCCAGGTTCACGGCCTCCAGGTACTCCCGCTCGCCGCCGAGCTGACCGGCGGGGTAAACCTCCACCCGGATGCGACCGCCGGTAGCGGATTCCACTAGCGCCTTGAAGGTCAGAGCCTGGGCATGCTTTTGGGCAACGAACGGGTCAGGGGGGTCCGCATGGGCGATGCGAATAGTAATCTGCCGCTGCGCCGCCGCCGCATCGACCAGCAACGACATCGCCACCAAAGCCGCCAGCACAAGCCACAGTCCACGGCTACGCCATCCACTGCGCACGTTTTCACACCCCTCTTCATGGTTTTCGTGGGTATACGCGTTCGTGCCGCTCTGCCCGGGCGCCGCATCGCACCCGGAGCCCCGCAAACTCCCGACCCCTTACGGCAGCGCACCACCCCCTTACGCGTGCCCGCGCTCCCGCAGGCGGCGGTCGATCTCCAGCAGCCGGCGGGCCCGGCGCACGACCGGTTCGTCCACCATACGGCCGGCCAATGCCAGGGCCCCCATCCCCTGGGCAACCGCCTGTTCGTAGGCCTCCACCAGCTTTTGGGCTTGATTCACCTCATCCGGGCTTGGAGAGAAGGCTTCATTCAGAATCGGGACTTGGGCAGGATGGATGCAGGTTGCCCCTTCAAAGCCCAGCCGCCGGGAGCGCCGGGCCACCTCCGCAAGGCGCCCGGTGTCGCCGAAATCGGCCGCCGAGGCCGCTAGTCCCAGCGGGATGATCCCGGCCACGCGGGCCGCCAGCACCAGGTGCAGCTTGGCGTGGAGAAGACCCTCGCCGTCCGGGTCCATCCCAGCCTGAGCGGCAAAGTCCTCAGTCCCCAGGATCAAGGCCAGCATGCGCGGGTCGGCGGCCGCGATCTCCCGCGCCTGCCACAAGGCCTCGACGGTCTCGATCAGTCCGATAAAACCGATGGTACCCGGCGGGATCCCCCGCTCCGCCTCCAGCTCCCCCACGGCGGCGCTGAGCAGGCGGATGTGGGCCGCGTCCAGGACTTTCGGCACCGCAATGGCGACAAGGCCCGGCCGCACCACGGCCTCAAGATCCCGCACCGCCAGGCGCAAGGGGCTGTTGATGCGAACCAACGCGTTCACCCCGTGCCCGGCCAACTCTCGGACGGCCTCGGCGGCCCGCTGCCGCGCCGCTTCCTTTTCAGCGGGCGGCACGCTGTCCTCCAGGTCCAGGATGACGGCGTCGGCGCCCCGGGTGTGGGCCTTCGCCACAAACCGCTCCACGTGCGCGGGCACGTAGAGCAACGAGCGCCAGACGGGCAATTCCTTTTGCACCGCGGCTTGGCGGCCCATCAAACCACCCCGTCCGCGCGCAGCCGGCGCACATCGTCCGACGACAGCCCCAGCGCCGCCAAGATCTCTTCCGTGTGCTCGCCCAGGGCCGGTGCGGGACGCCTAATGCTCCCAGGCGACGCCGACAGCCGCGGCACCACGTTGTGCATGGGGATAGTGCCCATGTCCGCATCGGGCATCTCCACGATCACCTGGCGTTCCCGGAAGTGGGGATCCTCCAGGATCTGTGCGATGTCGTACACCGGAGCGACCGTCACGCCTGCCTGCTCAAAGAAGGCCAGGTTTTCCGCCAGCGTCCGCTGCTCTATAAAGCCCTGCACGATCCGGTCCAGCTCTTCCACGTTGGCCAGCCGATCGGCGTTGGTGCGGAAACGGGGATCTTCGATCAGGTCTTCACGGCCTATGGCCCTAAACAGCCGCTCGGCCATCACTTGCATGGAAGCCGACAAAGCCAACCAGCGACCGTCCTTTGTGCGGTACACATTGCGCGGGGCGCTGGAGTTGGACCGGCTTCCGGTGCGCCGCTTGATCTCCCCCGTCAGCCGGTAAATCCCGGCTTCCGCCGACATCAGGGAAAAGAGCGGATCGAATAGCGGAAGGTCGATGACCTGCCCGCGGCCTGAACCCACTTCTCGATGGCGCAAGGCCACCAGCACCGCCACCGCTCCGTACAGCCCGGCTACCATGTCGGCCAGCGCCAGAGGCGGCAGCACCGGCGGGCGGTCCTCAAACCCGTTCAACGCGGCAAAGCCGCTCATGGCTTCCACCAGCGTGCCGTACCCAGGCCGCGACGCGTAGGGACCCGTCTGCCCCCAGCCGGAAATCCTGACCACGATCAGGTCAGGGTTGCGCTCGAGCAGCACATCTGGGCCGAGGCCCAGCTTTTCCAGCTTCCCGGGCCGGAAATTTTCCACGAAGACTTGCGCATCGGCGATGAGGCGCAAGAGCAGCTCACGCCCCGCGGGCTTGCGCAGGTCCAGCGTCAGGCTGCGCTTGTTGCGTCCGTACACCTTCCAATGCACGCTGATGCCCTTTGTCCGCCAATCCCGCAGGGGATCGCCCCGGCCCGGCTCCTCCACCTTGATCACGTCCCCGCCCATGTCCCCAAGGACACAGGTCAGCATGTTGCCCGCCACAAGGCGCGACACGTCCACGATGCGCACGTCTTGCAAAGGTCCGGCATGATCAGGCTGAAAGTCCATCAACGTCCTCAAGCACCCCCCATCCCGCCGGGGCGGCGGGGGTTTTCCGCCTGGCTGGTCAATCCAACGTGAAGACCAGCAGCTTCTTTTCGGTCATGCGTTCCACGCAGTCGGCAGGCGACTCGCGTCCAATACCACTCGCCTTCACGCCGCCGAAAGGCATGTTGTCGACCCGGTACTTGGAGCTGTCATTGACGATGACGCCGCCCACCTCGAGCTCCTTGGCGGCGCGGAAGGCCACGTCGATGCTCTCGGTGAAGATGCCTGCCTGCAGGCCGTAGGCCGAATCGTTAATCCGCGCCAGGCCCTCCTCCAGCGACGCGACCGGGATCACCGACACCACGGGCCCAAACACTTCCTCGCATACGACCTTCATGTCGGGGCGCACCTCCGCGAGGACCGTTGGCCACACCGTCGCGCCTTGGCGTCGGCCGCCCACCAGCACCCGGGCCATGCCCGCTTCCGCCTCGCGGATCCACGCCTCCACCCGTTCCGCGGCGGCCTTGTCGATCATGGGCCCGATGTCGGTGGCGGGGTCCATCGGATCCCCCACGACGAGCCGCTCCACAGCAGGCAGAAACCGCTCCAGGAAGGCCGCAAACAGGCTCTCATGCACGTAGATGCGCTGGGTCGAGATGCACGCCTGGCCCGTCGTGGCAAAGGCGCCCTGCACCAGGCGCGGGACCGCCTTGTCCAGCCGGGCGTCGCTGTGAACGTACACACCCGCGTTGGAACCCAGTTCCAGCATCAGCTTTTTGAAGCCAGCCGTCCGGGCAATCTCCTGGCCCACGCGGGCACTGCCGGTGAAGGCGATGAAGTTGACCCGCGGGTCCTGGACCAGTTGTCGGCCGACATCCGGTCCCCCGTTGACAACGCTGATGGCCCGGGGAGGCAAGCCAGCCTCGAGCAGGATTTCCCCGAGCATGAGCCCAGTGAGCGGCGCCTGCGGCGCGGGTTTCACGATGACCGCGTTGCCGGCGGCAATGGCTGGGCCCGCCTTGTGGCAGATGAGGTTGAACGGGGCGTTGAAAGGCGTGATGCAGGCTACGACGCCCACCGGCTGGCGTACGACAAACCCCATCCGGTTCTCCGAGCCAGGCACCCGGTCGAGCCGCACTTCCTCCCCAGCGAGGCGGCCGGCTTCCTCAGCACATACGGTCAGGGTGAAGATAGAGCGGTCGATCTCCTGCCGGCTGTTGCGGATCGTCTTGCCCGTCTCGCGGGTGATCGTGGCCGCGAGCTCTTCCTTGCGCTCCGCAACAAGGCGCGCCGCCTTCAGCAGAATTTCGCTGCGGCGGTAGGCCGGCAAGCGCGCCATCTCCGCTTTGGCTTCCGCCGCGGCCTGCAACGCCCGCTCCACCAGCTCAGCATCGGCCACGGGCACCTCTGCCACCACGGTGTCGTCATAGGGGTTGACGATGGGCACCTTGCTTAGCGCAGAAACCCACTCGCCGCCGATAAGCAGCCTTGGCTCGCCGGTCACGGCACGATCGCCACCTTGAGGCTCGCTCGTTCCTTCATGAGGCGGATGGCGTCCACACCCTGCTCCAAGGGCAGGCGGTGAGTAATGAGGCGCGAAGGATCAACCCGGCCGGTAGTGATGAGGCGGAGCGCCTCCAGGAAGTGCCGGCGCACGCTGGCCACCACGCCGTGCCACGTCAGGTTTTTGCGGATGACCTGCAGGATGTCCAGTTCGGTAAAGCGGGTCAGCCCCAAGGTGACCAACTGGCCATTGCCCGCCACGATCTCGAAGGCGGTCTGCACGCCCGCAGGCACTCCGGTCGCCTCGATGACGATCTCCATGCCGACCCCGGCGGTCATCTCCCGAGCGATGGCTACCGCTTCCTCAATGCTGTTCACAGCCTCGACCCGATCGGCACCCAGGTCGGCCGCCACCTGGAGCCGGTGCGCGTCCTCCGGGCGGCCCAGCACGAGGATGGGGCCCGCGCCCGTGGCTTTGATGACCTGCAGGTGCAAAAGCCCAATGGGCCCTGGCCCGACGATGGCCACCGGCTGCGCAGGCCGAGGGGACAGCCGGTGCATTGTGTGGACCGCGAGGGATAAAGGCTCCAGCATGGCCACGCTATCCAAGGGTGCTCCCTCAGGCAGCGGGATGACCAGTGAGGCGGGCACCTTGATGTACTCCGCGAAGCCGCCGTCCATGGTGAGGCCGATGTGGTGCCACTGGGGGCACAGGTTGTGGTTTCCCCGCAGGCAGTGGTAGCAGGTGCCGCAGCCAATGATGGATTCCATGCCCACCTTGGTGCCCGGTCGCAGTCCCTCCACCCCGGGGCCTACCTCGGCGATCTCGCCCGAAACCTCATGGCCCAGGATAAACGGGAACGGCAGCGGCCGCTTGCCCACGTACTTGTCGTCATGCACCAAGACGTCCGTGCCGCAAACGGTGGCGTAGGCGACCTTGACCACCACCTCGCCCGGTCCCGGCGTTGGATCGGGAACGTCCGCGACCGTCATATGGCCTACACCGGGTGCCGTCTTCAAAAGAGCGCGCATGCAGCTTGGCCCTCCTTACGAGTGATGCTCACAGCCGTCCCCTGCCTTCCGGGGCGGCCGTCGTTGAGTTGCCGTTCCGTTGCCCTGGCGCGCACGCAGACCTCACGCGGGTGTCGACCCGGTGAAGATCTCCGCGATGTCCCAGTACCCGGTGCGCGGCATGGGCACGTCCCCCCGCGTGCGCACCTCCACCAGTGCAGCCCGCTGGCTGCGCAACGCCTGCGTAAGCGTGGGCACCAGCGCGTCGGGCTCGGTGACCAGGTAGCCGTCGATGCCAAAGGCTTTGGCCAGGAGCTGGAAGTCGGGGTTGTAGGGCGTGCCGTCCCGCCGGCGGAACTCGGTGCCGTACCGGTTGCCGAAGTACCCTTGGCCCATGCAGCTGATGGTCGAGAAGCAGTAGTTGTTGAACAGGATCCAGACGACCGGCACGTCCAGCTCGACGGCGGTGGCCAAGGCTCCGAGCACCGAGGTGAAACCGCCGTCCCCGACCAGGCCTACCACCGTCCGGTCCGGGCAACCCAGCTTGGCGCCGATGGCCGCCGCCGGGGAAAACCCCATGGTGGCCATGCCGCCGCTGGTGATATAGCCCAGCGGGCGCCGGGTAATCAGTTGCTGGCCGGCGCCGTTCTTGTTCCAGCCCACGTCGGTGACGACGATCGCGTCTTCAGGCAGGGCCTCGTTGAGGGCGGCGAGCACCCGGGCCGGGTGAATGGGCACCCCAGGGTCCGATTGGTCCTTCCTGAGCTCCTCCAGCCAGCGGCGCTTGCGCTCCTGCACCTGCGCCAGCTGGCGCTCCGTGCCCGGCCGCCTCGCCGGTGCGCCCTCCAGGGCGGCGAGGATCTGCCCGAGGGCGCGGCGGGCGTCGGCAGTGATGCCCAGTTCAACCGGGTAAATCTTCCCTATCTCTTGCGGGTCAATGTCGATCTGGATCAGCCGGGCCGGCGGGATGGCAAAAGTATGCTCGGGCCGCCACGAACTGCAGTCGGCCTCGGCGAAACCGGTGCCCACCGCCAGGATGACGTCGGCTTCCCGGACCGTCTCGTTGGCCACGCGTGTTCCCCAGATCCCGGTCACGCCAAGGGATAAGGGATGGTCTTCGGGGAACGCCCCTTTGCCCATGAGCGAAGTCGCCACCGGGATCTCGAGCCGCTCCGCCACCTGCCTGAGCTCGCTC
>LZRQ01000062.1 GCA_002159155.1 Firmicutes bacterium ZCTH02-B6 | reverse complement strand
GAGGGGACATCGCACACCGCTCACGCAAGCCCTGCGGGCACTGTCTCAGTCTATCGCCGTCTAGTCCGCCGCGACGGTGAGGTCGGACGATCCACCCCTACTCGTGCGACAGTGGCTTGACGCCATCGCGGCGTTTGGTCGGCCTTGACACGGTTTCCTGGGAGGGTCTAAACTGGCTGTATACTGAATGCGCGATCCATTCCGGATCGGCATCTGCGGCCGCGGCGCCGCTTCCGGCCGGTGCAACCACGCGGCACCGCTGGACCGCCCTCCATCTTGGCCCACTCGACGGCCCAGCAAACGAAGGGATGAACCGAACATGGCGAAAGACGGGCAGATGACGGTCGACGAGATCTTGCGCGGCGCCGGTGCGGTGCACTACAACCTGTCTACGGCGGCCTTGGTGGAGCACGCGATTCGCCGCGGCGAGGGCAAGCTGGCCGCCAACGGGGCGTTTGTGGCCGAAACCGGCAAGTATACCGGGCGGTCTCCCAAGGACAAGTTCGTCGTACGGGAGCCGTGGTCGGAGCAAAACGTGGCGTGGGGCCCGGTCAACCAGCCCATCGAGCAGGAAAAGTTCGACGCGCTGGTGGCCAGGGTGGTCGAGTACCTGCGGGGCAAGGAGCTTTTCGTCTTTGAAGGTGCGGCGGGCGCCAACCCCAAGCACCAGATTCGCGTGCGGGTCGTGACGGAGCTGGCCTGGCATAACGCGTTCGCCCGCAACCTGCTCTTGCGCCAGCCGGCGGCGGAAGGCCCATTTGCCAGTTGGTCGCTGGTCTACGCGCCCGGTTTCCAGGCGGTGCCTGAGCGGGACGGGACGCGCTCGGAGGCGTTTATCGGCCTCGACTTTTCCAAGCGGCTGGTGCTCATTGTGGGCACGTGCTACGCCGGCGAGCTCAAGAAGTCGGTCTTTACCGTGATGAACGGCGTCTTGCCGGAACGGGGCGTGCTGCCCATGCACTGCGGCGCCAACGTGGGCCCCGACGGGGACGTGGCCTTGTTCTTTGGCCTGTCCGGTACGGGCAAGACGACGCTCTCCTCGGACGAGGGCCGCAACCTCCTGGGCGATGACGAGCACGGCTGGTCCGACGAGGGCGTGTTCAACTTTGAGGGCGGCTGCTACGCGAAGACTATCGGGCTCTCTCGCAAGGCGGAGCCGCAGATCTGGGACGCGCTGCGCTTTGGCAGCATCCTGGAGAATGTGATCATCGACCCGGTGACCCGGGTGCCCAACTATGACGACGGGTCGTTGACGGAAAACACCCGCGGCGCGTACCCCCTCGACCATATTCCCGGTGCGGTCGAAGGCGGCGTGGCTGGCCACCCGCGCACGATCTTCTTCTTGAGCGCGGACGCCTTCGGCGTGTTGCCGCCCATCGCGCGCCTTGACGCCGAGCAGGCCATGTACTACTTCCTGTCCGGTTACACGAGCAAGCTCGCTGGCACCGAGCGGGGCGTCACATCGCCCGAGGCCACGTTCTCCACGGCCTTCGGCGAGCCGTTCCTGCCGCTGCCGCCGCAGCGCTACGCGACGATGTTGGGCGAGCTCATTGCCCGCCATAACGTGCGAGTGTTCCTGGTCAACACCGGGTGGGTGGGCGGCCCCTACGGCGTGGGGCGCCGCATCGAGCTGCGCTACACCCGGGCCATGGTGCGCGCTGCGCTGGCGGGCGAGCTGGACAACGTCACGATGCAGCGGGAGCCGCACTTTGGGCTGATGATCCCCACCAGCTGCCCGGGAGTGCCCAGCGAGATGCTGGATCCGAAGGCTCTGTGGTCGGACCGGGACGCGTACGACGTGCAGGCGCGGCAGCTGGCCCAGCGCTTTGCGGAAAATTATCGCCGTTTCGGCGGTTCGCCGCTGTATCCCGCGGAGGTCGCGACGCGGTCCGATGCGTGAGATCAAGGGCGTCCAGCGGCTGCGGGTCCGCTACGACGAGGCGGACTCCATGGGCGTCACGTACTACGCGAATTACCTCAACTGGTTTACCCTGGGCCGGACGGAGCTTTTGCGGGACTTGGGCCTGTCGTATGCACAGCTGGAGCGGGCGGGGCTGCTGTTGCCGGTGCTGGAGGTGCAGTGCCGGTACTTGGCGCCGACCGCTTACGACGACCCGATCCGGATCGAGACGACGCTGGTGCACGCAAGCCGCACCCGTATGGGCTTTCGTTACCAGGTGTACCTGGAAACCGGGCCGGAGCGGTTGGCCGCCGAGGGCACCACGGAACATGCCTTCATCGACCGGCAGTTCCGGCCCATCGATGTGAAGAAGCATTTCCCCGATGTCTGGCAGCGCCTGAGTGAACTGGTGGACGGTTGACGGCGGGGTCCCGGGGGTCTATAGGGACGCCGCACCAGTCACGACGGGTTCAAAGTTAGAGGGCATTGATGACGTCGTATCCGAGCGCCCGCAGCCGGTGAATCCAATTGTGGCGGCGGGCGCGTTTTAGTTCTTTCTCCTGTTCCTCAAAGAACGCGTGCAGGGCTCGCCAGTCCTCGGCGCTCAGGCGGCCTGGGCGGCTGGCGTTCCAAAGCGCGTGCACCAAGGGAAAGTGGTCGATGGGAAAGGCGCCTTCCTCCAAGACAAAGGCCAGGGTCGTGGGCCTGCCCGCGTCGTCGTACCCGATCACGTAGGCCTCATATCGCACGAGCCCATCCAGTTGATCGAGATACATCCACGCGAAGACGTCATCCTCGTACGACACCACGTCCCGGGTTTGGGACGGCAACGCCACCGGCCGTTCGGCCATCGTGTCTCCACCCTGTCCGTCAACGTTAGCCGCTGCCCCTGGACTAGTATGGGGTGGCGGCGCCGTGCTTCATCCTTATGTTACGAAGGGATTCACCGTGTTTCCCCTCGATCCTCCGACCGGGCGCAAACGCTTGTAGCAGGACCTTCGCGAACGAGCGTCGAAGAGGACCCTAAGCACGCCTTGCCGGTGGGTCGGAGTGGGAGGCCGCGATCCTTTGCAACCGTTGCAGTGGCGCACCAGGGAGGAGCAGGAAGCATGGGACGCGGCCCGGCTGGCGCCCTACGGGACCCGGGCCTCCGCCAGCCGGGGGCGCCGCTACCCGGAGGCCGGCCAAGATCCTCGCACCGCCTTTCAACGAGACCGGGACCGCATCCTCCACTCCGCCGCGTTTCGTCGTCTGCAGTACAAGACACAGGTGTTCGTCTTCCACGAGGGTGATTTTTACCGCACTCGCCTGACCCACTCGCTGGAAGTCGCCCAGATCGGGGCGTCCCTGGCGCGCATGATCGGCGCCAACCCGGATCTCGTGGAAGCCATTTCCCTGGCCCACGACCTCGGCCACCCGCCCTTTGGCCACGGGGGCGAGGAAGAGCTGAACGCTCTCATGGGGGAAGCGGGCGGTTTTGACCACAACCTGCAGTCCCTGCGGGTCGTGGACGAACTGGAGATCCGCTATCCCGATCACCCAGGGCTCAACCTGACGTGGGAAGTGCGGGAGGGGATCGCCCGCCACGAAACTTTTTTTGACAGCCCACCGGTGCCCGAGGAGTTCGCCCAATTTCCCCAGCCGGGCCTCGAAGCGCAGCTTTCAAGCCTCGCCGACATGATCGCCTATTGCACCCACGATCTGGAAGATGCTCTTGCCTTCGGGTTTCTCCAGGAGAGTGAGCTCAGGCGGCACGTGGCCTTGTGGCGGGAGGTGCCGGCGGTGACGGCCAGCTACCCGTATACGCCTTTGGACGCCCAGGCCATGGAGTGCAAATTCCGGGTGCGCAGCCTCATCGATCGGCTCATCCGGGCGGCGGCCCAGGAGACGCTCAGGAGGCTGGAAAAGCACGGGGTCGCGGCCCCGGACGACGTGCGGGTATTGCCCGAACCGGTGGCGGGTTTCCCGGCGGACATTTATGAACAGCTGGTGGCGTTAAAGGATTACCTTTACAGCCAGGTTTACAACGACCCCCGGGTGCGGCGGATGATGTTCAAAGGGCGGATGATTCTGCGCCGCCTGTTTGAGGCCTTTGCGGGCAATCCCGAACTATTGCCTGGGAATTTGCAGGAACAGTTGGCGTCGGGGGCGAATCGATTCCGAGTTGTTTGCGATTATATCAGTTCGATGACGGACCGGCATGCCATGGATCTTTACGACACGCTGTTTCAACCGTATGAGCGCTCGCTGCAGGGGCCCAAATGACCCTGGGATGTCCTCGCGGGAAGTGCTATAATTGGGTCGCGTGTGCGGGCGGCCGGACGCGCAACGACGCGGCGACAGGTCGAGGCCGGACAGGAGGATTTCGATGCGCAAAGTACGTGTGGGTGTGATCGGCGTAGGAAGGATGGGCCGCCACCACGCCCGGGCATACGCCCACTTTAACTATTTATGCGATTTCGTGGGCGTTTACGACGTGGATCCGCAGGCGAGCGCGGCCGTGGCGGAAAAATTCGAGGTACAA
Organism: Firmicutes bacterium ZCTH02-B6; assembly: GCA_002159155.1. Classification (GTDB taxonomy): domain Bacteria; phylum Bacillota; class Limnochordia; order Limnochordales; family ZCTH02-B6; genus ZCTH02-B6. The sequence continues at coordinate 12,350 of LZRQ01000062.1, read as the reverse complement.
GCCTTTAGCCGCGTAGAGGATTTGCTGGAACAGGTGGACGCGGTGACCATCGCCACGCCCACGTGCTTTCACTACGACCTGGCCGAGCAGGCGCTTTTGCGCAACATCCACGTGCTGGTCGAGAAACCGGTGTGCCGGACGGTCGACGAGGCGCGGCGGCTGGCCGAACTGGCCAGGCAGCAGGGCTGCGTGGTCCAGGTTGGCCACATCGAGCGCTTTAACCCGGCCGTGCGGGAGCTGGCGAAGGTGGTCAAGCGCCACCGGGTCGTGGCCGTGGAAACGAGGCGCATGGGCCCCTTCGACCCGCGCGTCAAGGACCTGGACGTCATCCAGGACATGATGGTGCACGATATCGATATTTTGCGCTACCTCCTCCAGGCCGAGTTTGAGGACATGACCACCAAGGCCCAGCGGGTGAAGTCCTCCCTGTTTGCCGATCATGCGGTGTGCGCCGCGACGTTGTCCAACGGCGTCGTGGCCACGCTGACCGCAAGCCGCGTCACCGAGCAGAAAATCCGCAAGTTGACCGTCATCTGCGACGGTGCGTACATCGAGATGGACTACATCGACCGCCGGCTGACGCTGTCGCGCGACACCCGGGTGCGCTATGAAAACAACGGCAAGACGGTGAGCACCCTAGAGAACGTAGGCGAGCGCATCTTTGTGCCGGACGAGGAGCCGCTGTTGGCCCAAACCCAGCATTTCCTCGAGTGCGTGCGCACAGGCCGGACGCCCCTGGTGACCGTCGAGGACGGGCTGGCCGCACTGGAAGTGGTCGAGCGCATGCAGGCCCAGGTGTACAAGCAGGCCGTGCCGTCGTTGAACGGCGTGGCCGTCTAGGGGGCGCGAATGTTGATCCGGTTGGCCCAGCCCCACCTGGGCGAAGAGGAGATAAAGGCGGTTGCTGACGTCATCCGTTCCGGGATAATCGCCAGCGGCCCGCAAGTTCGTCGCTTTGAGGAAACGTTTGCCGCATATGTGGGCGTGCGCCACGCGATTGCGACCGCCAACGGTACCGTCGCCCTGCATGCCGCCTTGTTGGGTGCGGGCGTCGGGCCGGGCGATCGGGTGGTGACGACGCCCTTTACTTTCATCGCCACCGCAAACGCGATCTTGTACTGCGGTGCCGTGCCGGTCTTTTCCGATATCGATCCCGACACCTATAACTTGTCGCCGGCGGCCCTGGCGGAGACGCTGGGGCAGCTTAAGGACGCGGGCACACCCGCCAAGGCGGTGCTGCTCGTGCACTTGTTTGGCCTGCCCTGCGACATGACCAGCATTATGGCCATCGCCGCGGAGCACGGCGCGATTGTGATCGAGGACTGCGCCCAGGCCCACGGTGCCGCCTACAACGGCCGCCGCGTGGGCACCTTTGGCACCGCCGGGACGTTTAGCTTTTACGCCACGAAAAACTTGACCACCGGCGAGGGCGGCATGGTCGTCACCGACTCCGACGAGGTGGCGGAGCGGGTGCGCCAGCTCGTCAACCACGGCCGGGTAGACCGGTATGAACACGCCCTCCTAGGATACAACTACCGCATGACCGATTTGGCGGCGGCCATCGGGCTTGCCCAGCTGGCCAAGCTGGAGCAGTTGAACCTCAAGCGCCGCGCCAACGCGGTCCGCCTGTCGCGGCAGCTGGCCCAGGTGCCGGGGCTCGTGTTGCCGGTGGAGCCAGAAGGTTGCTACCACGTGTACCACCAGTACACCGTGCGGCACCCGGAGCGGGATGAGCTGGCCCGGTGGCTGCGGGAAAGCGGCGTGGAGACGGGCGTCATCTATCCGATCCCGCTGCACCAGCAGCCTCTGTACCGGGAACTCGGGTACGCGGACCAGTCGTTGCCGGTGGCTGAGGAAGTTTCCCGCCAGGTGCTGTCTTTGCCCGTGCACCCGGGCTTGTCCGATCAGGATATCGCGGCGGTCGCGGAGGGTGTGCGCGCCTTCGTGCCCGGGCGGTTGCCGTCGGCGTAGACGTGCCGGCCCGCTGCTGGGCCGGCTCGACCGCTGGTCGGCGCTGCTTGGCTGGCCACGCTGGTTGCGGCATGACCGGACACACCGCCGCGATAGGCCGAGCGGACAGAAGGGGGAGATAGCCGTGGCCGAGGCGATGCAGGTCGTCGATCTGGAGGACTACACCGAGCCGGCGGATACCCCCGGGTGGTACTACATCTACCTGCGGCTTTCCCGGGCGCCGAGTCCTGGGTGGCAAGCCAGGTTCCAGGCCGAGTGGCAGCGCATTCCCACCGGTTTCAAGCGGCCCGCCGCCGTGGTGGGAGACCGCATCCGGCTCGAGATCCACAGCGACGACATGGTGCGGGAACAGTTGGATTTCGCCCTGTCCCTGGTGGCACGCACCAACGCGGCGTTGGCCGGGGAGTAAGAGTCGGAACGTTTTGACGCAGGAGAATCGCCGCTGGGGCGGAATGTGAAGGGCACACGCCGGCCGTGCCCTCGGGGGCAGCGACATGGGAGGTGCTGCGCCACGATGGTGACGGTCGGTCTGATCACCCCGCGTGCCCTGCCCCGGTTTCCGCTCTTGGTCGCCTTGCGTCAGGAACCCCGGTTGCGCGTTGTGTTTGAGGTCCATGACCTGCGGCATCTCACGGTGCTGTCCAAACGGGAGCGGCCGTCGGTGCTGGTGGTCGATATGGATCTGGGCGTCGGTGTTCGCACGCTGATGCAAGCGCTCAAAGCGCGGTTTCCGGGCGTGCCTGTGGTGCTGGTGGACCGGGCGGCGGATCCGGCGCGGGCGCAGCGTGCCCGTAATCTGGGGGCCGCCGCAGTGCTCAGCCGGCGGAGCCGGCCGGAGCGGTTTGTGGCCAGGGTGCTGGATGTGGCGTACCGCCACATGGACGAGGAGCGCCTGCCCCATTGGCAGCTGTATGAGCGGCTGACGCCAAGGGAATGGGATATTTTGCCGTACCTTGCGCGCCGCTACAGCGCCCGGGAGATCGCAGCCGAACTGACCTTGTCCTATGCCACCGTGCGCACCCACATCCGCAACATCTATGCCAAGTGCGGCGTTGGTTCGCGGCAGCAGGCCGCCCGCGTCGCTGCGTACTTGCTGGCCGAACGGGCGGGGCGGGGCAACTACACCGGCGAGGAGGTGGAGGAGGATGGCGCACGTGGACGTGCAGGCCGATCCGACCCCCAATCCCAACGCGTACAAATTCACCCTTGACCGCTTGGTGGCTACCGGCGGCAGCCGGTCTTTTACCAACCCGGAGCAAGCGGCCTCGGATCCGCTCGCGGCGCGGCTGTTTGCCATCGAAGGCGTCAAGGCGCTGTTTTTCCTCAACAACTTCATCACCGTGACCAAGGATCCCGGGTCCTCGTGGGAAACGTTGGTGCCGGCGGTCGTCGACACGCTCCAGGAGCATTTCGCGGGCGAGGCGTGAGCTGGGACGCGATGACGAGATACGTCGTGCGCTGGCAAGAAGGCGGCGAAGAGCGGGAGCGGGAGTTTGCCACCAAGAAGGAAGCCTTTAAGTGGTTCAACTGGGACTGTCCAGCCGACGAGGCATGGTTTGAGGAGGCAACCGCAGACGGCCGCCGGAGTGCCCCTAAGAAGTTGCGCCGCCAAGGCGCGGCGCTCGGGCGCTGACGGGCAAGCCGCAAGCACGCGCGAAAAGCGAGCCGGAACAGGAGCTCTTCCTGTTCCGGCTCGTGGCGTGTTTAACGGGCCTAGTCGGCTGTTGGCTTGGTCTTGAGCACGTCTGCCGCCCGCGCGTCATCGGGGGCGTCGGCCAGCCGTTCCCGCAGCTCGCCCACGGTTATGTGGGCCAGCATGGCGGTGGTGTTGGCGGCGCTGTTGTAGTAGGCCAAAAGGCGCGGCAGGCTGTGGGGGAAAAGCGGCTCCACCAGCTTGCGCACGGCCCGGGCGTACTGGCGTATTTCCCATTGGGCGTTAAGCCCGTGCGGGTTGGGGGCCGGCTCGTCCTCGGGCGCCCCCGGTTCCTTGCCGTCGTCGCGCTGGTGCAAGAACCAGGCGACCGACTGGATGCTGGCTGTCCACCGCCAGACGGTGTAGAGGCCATAGGCGTAAAGGAAAAGACGCGCCTGTTCGGCCGCGAGCCCGTCGGCCAGCGCTTCTTCGAAGTCGTTGAGGGACTGCTCCTGGCGTTCAAGCCACCGCGCCGTCCACTTGCGCTGCAGCTCATCGGCGACGGGCTCGGAAGATCCCTGTTTACTCCGGGCGGGCTTGCCTCGCCACCACGACGGTGTGTAATACTCGGGCGGCAGCGTTACATAGCGCCGTGAGGCCTCGTTGCGGCTCTGTGTGGCGTCGGCCATCATCCCGTGGCCGCCGTCGTCGCCTTGTCCGGTCCACAGGAATTCCTCCGGGATTTCGACTCCCAAAAACTGGGCCGTATCCACCGTGTGGTGGGAGCCGATGCGGTATTTGAACCATTCCCGGGCCACCATGATGGGCGCCTTGATTTCGAGCTTCACAAAGCCTCCTCGGAACGGCGAGGTGTGCTCGTTAGTGGCCAAAAAGTCCAGGAGGCGCACGTCCCGGTCCGTCAGCGCCTCGGAGCGTTTCATGTACGAGGCGCGGGCGTCGTTGACCGGCGTTAGGTCGGTACCCATGACGTCCTCGAGGCGCACGTAGCCCCGGTCCAGCACCGGCAGCTGCACCGGCAGCGGCTGCGGGGCCGTGCGGGGCTCAGACAGCGGCGTCGACAAAAGGGTTCACTCCTTCAAACGTTTCCTGCTCCCAAGTTCGCCTTCCGTTGGCGAAACCTTCTTGGCCGCGGGAGCATTTTGCAGAGGCTTCAACGCTGCCGCCCGTCAGTTGCCAGTGACCCGCCGGACCCACGGCCGGCGCATGGCGTGTTGGATGGCCGGGACGGCCTGGCGGGCGGCCGCTTCGCCGGCGCGGATGCAGTCGGGAAGCCGGCTGAGGTCCAACAGACCCACATCGCCCGTGCCAGGCGCGATGACCACGTGGGCCCGGGAGCGGAGTGTGGCAATGGTGAGGCTCATGATATCCACGGAGCGGGACAAAAGCTGCGGGATGTCCCGGATGGGTGCCGGTTCCCCTGGAAAACCCTCCAGGGACACCGCCACATTGACCGTAGCCCCAAGCGGGCTCAACAGGCTGTCGGGCACCGGGTCGACGAGCCCCCCGTCGGCCAGCGGGCGGCCGTGGATGATGACCGGTTCGAACACGCCTGGGATGGTCATGGACGCTCGCAGCGCCAGCCACACAGGCACGTCGTCCACTACGATGGAGCTGGGATCCGCCCGTCGCACCCGCTCGGCCCACGCGGGGCCCGTAAAGACGACTCGCCGGCCGGTGGACAAGTCGGTCGCAACGACCGCGAGCGGGACGCTGAGGTCGCCAAACTGCCGGCCGCCGGTCCACGCCCGCAGGTGAGCAGCGATGCGGTCGCCCCGGGTAAAGGCCAGGCGCGGTTCAGGGCTGGGCCGCCGGCCGATCAGGCGAAAGAGGTAGCTCAGGCCCCGGCGAAAGACGAGGCGCGAGTTGACCTTTTCGTCGTATAGGTCTTCGACGGTCAAGGACAAGAGCTGTTCGCGCATCTTTTCGGGGGTCCACCCGCAGGCATACAACCCCCCGATGACAGCGCCGATGCTGGTGCCGGTGACAACGTGGATGGGCAGCCCCGCCTCGGTCAAGGCGTGGATGACACCGATATGGGCGGCGCCGCCGAGGCCGCCGCTGCCGAGAGCAAGTCCTAGGCGGGGTTTGCGCCAAAGGGAGGAGAGTTCCACTGCGGCTCACCTCCGCGTCGGATGCGGGAGGTAGGCCCATTATAGCCCGGGACAGGGCCTGTTGCCAATGTGCCGTGCCAATGTGCCGCGCCAATGTGCCGCGTCAGCGACTGCCCGGCCCGGTAGCCCCCACAGGCACCGGCAATGCCCCGCGGGTCAAGTTTTCGGGAGAGAGCACTGCGTCCACCACGTCCGCTGGCAAGAGCCCCTCCGCCAAGACGATGTCCCGCACCGGGCGGCCCGTCGCCAAGCTTTGCTTGGCGACGCGGGCGGCCGCTTCGTAGCCAATGTAAGGGTTGAGGGCGGTGACGGTGCAGATGGAGCGGTCAAGATGCCGCTGGATATTATCGCGGTCGGCTTGGACGCCGCGCACGCACCGGTCGGTGAACGCAGCGACGGCGTTGGCCAGCATTTGCGCCGACTGGATCAGGTTGTGCATGAGCACCGGCACCATCACGTTGAGCTCGAGTTGCCCGTGTTGGGCAGCAAGGCCCACCACCAGGTCATTGCCTTGCACCTGAAACGCGACTTGGTTGATGAGCTCCGCCATGACGGGGTTCACTTTCCCGGGCATGATGGAGGAGCCGGGCTGCACAGGCGGCAGCTGAATTTCGCCGAGGCCCGCGTACGGTCCGGACGCCAGCAGCCGCAAGTCGCTGGCGATCTTGCTCAGGCTGACGGCCGCGGTGCGCAGGGCGGAGGAAACAGACACCAGCGGGTCAACGTTTTGCGTCGCGTCCACCAGGTCGTCCGCGGAGCGCAACGGCAAGCCGGTCCACTCGGCCAGCCGCCTCACCACGTGGTCCCTGTAGCCAGGCGGGGCGTTGAGGCCGGTGCCCACTGCGGTGCCGCCGATATTCACCGCGAGCAGTTCCTGGGCCGCGGCCGAGAGGCGTGCCGCCGCGCGCCGCACCGCCGCCGCGTAGGCGCCAAACTCCTGACCGAGGGCGATGGGTACTCCATCCTGCAGGTGGGTCCTGCCGACCTTGATGACGTTCGAAAAAGCTTGCGCCCGGTCGTCAAAGGCGTCGCCCAGCGCTTTGAGGCTGGCGGATGTCTTTTCCAAAACGCGCAAGAGCGCGATGCGGAAGGCGGTCGGGACGACATCGTTGGTTGACTGGGACATGTTGACGTGGGTGAGCGGATGAATGTACCCGTAATCGCCCCGGGGCCTACCGGCTAATTCCAGGGCCCGGTTGGCGATGACCTCATTGGCGTTCATGTTGATGCTCGTCCCTGCACCGCCCTGGATGGGGTCGACGGGAAACTGGTCGTCCCAACGCCCGTCGGCTACTTCCTGGGAGGCGGCAATGATCAACGACGCGAGCTCGTCGCCCAGCAACCCCGCCGACCGGTTGGCTTCGGCCGCAGCCCGTTTAACCAAACCCAACGCATGAATCATTTCGGGATGGAGCCTTTGACCGGTGCTCGGGAAGTTGTGCAGGGCACGCAGCGTCTGGATACCGTAATAAACGTGAGCGGGTACGGCCAGCTCGCCCAGGGAGTCGCGCTCAAGACGCGTCATCCGCCATCACCTTCCGTCCGCGCGCGGCGATCAGTGTTGGCGCACGCAGGATGCTGTATACATAATACTTTATGCCGAATCCCATGGAATCCTCCACGCGTCCCGGTTGCCGGTGGGGAAGACAAGCGGGTACAATGGGGGCAAAGTCCCGGTTTCCCCGGCCTGGCGCTGCGCGAATAGGCGGGCGGCGGCCGGGAGGAGCGGGCCGGCGAAAGGAGGCGCTTGTGGTGGCGGTGACGCCTGAACAGGTGCTGGAGGCGCTCAAGCAAGTCAAGGACCCGGAAATCGGATTTGATATTGTCAACTTGGGCCTAGTCTACGATGTCCAGGTCGACGGTGATCAGGTTAAGGTGGACATGACGCTGACTACGCCTGCGTGCATGGCCGGCCCCATCATCGCGGAAGAAGCGCGGCTGGCCATTGAGCGGCTCGAGGGGGTGCGGTCGGCGGAAGTGCGGCTGGTGTGGGAGCCCCGCTGGACCGAGGATCGCATGAGCGAGGAGCTAAAGCTTATGCGGAAGTGGGGCATGTTTCGCTAACGATTACCGTCTTGCCGGCGGGCAGCCTGCGACGTCCCTGGGCTAAGGCGGTGAAATGTGCTCGACAAAAGTAGCGACGGATGTGTCGGCCCGCTGCGAGGCGGGCCGGTATTTTTTTCCCGGCGCGCCCTGCACCGCTGCCCGGGGGCAGAATATCCTGCGGGAGGGATCCGCCGCACTGCGACGAACCGGATACAGTACCGCTATCCGGAAGGACGCGATGGGATGACCCGGAAGGGGCGCACCGCCGCCGGAAGCGTGACCGAGATGGCTGCCGGCGGCGACGGGCGCGCCGGGCAAGCGCTGGAGCTCGTCCACCAGGGGCGCCGGCTCCTGGAACTGGCCCGCATTCCCGGGGCGCAACGGAAGTTCCAACAAGCTGTGCGCTTGTGCGCCACGTTGGTGGCGGCCCGCAGCTACCTCGCGCTGACCTATTTGCTCCAGCAGCAGTATGACCTGGCCGTGTCCGAAGCCCAGGCCGCACTGGTGCTGGACCCCGATCATGTGCTGGCCTTGACAACGCTGGCGCGGGCGGAGGCCGAGCGCCGGCACGAAGCGGAGGCCAAGGCGGCCGCGCGGCGGGCTTTGCGCGCTTTGTGGTTTCGGACTCGGGCCGGGCAGGCGGACCCTGAGGACGTGACCAGCGTGGCCGCCGCCCTGGCCGCGGTCGCCGACGACCGGCGCCTTCACCAGTTGTACCGCCTGTGCGTGCGGGGCATGCCCGGCCCTTGGGATCCCGAAACGTTGATGGTGCTGGGTATAGCCGCCTTTAACGTGGGGCGGTACCGGGAGGCCCGCTGGCTTTGGCGGACGGTCTTGAGCCAGTGCCCGGGGCTGGAGGACGTTCTCCGCGCGTTCCTCTTCGTGGTGGACGCCATCGAGCGCGACCGGATACCACCGCTGACGCTGGACTACCGGCTGCCGGCGGCCACCTCCCTCGCGGCCGCGGACAATCCGCCGGGGTACGTGCGGGCCATCGCCCTGCGCACGTTGTGGGAAGGGGAGGACGAGCGGGCGCAGGCGGCGGCCCTCGATCTCCTCAGCCGGCTCAACGATCCTTGGGTGGCTGGCTTCCTCTTCCACGTTGTCCGTGACCCTGACTTGCCCGATTCGCTCAAGATGAAGGCCGGCCTCTGGCTGGTGGAGCGGGGGTTTTTGGCCGAGGACGAACCCCTGGAAATGCACGTAGAGGGGGCGTTGCAGGAAGTCCTCATCCGCCCCTTCGGTGCGACGCGGCTGCCACCGGAGGTGGCGCGCTGGTTTGAAGAGGCCATGGAAGCCAGTGAGCAAGGGGATGATGAGGCGGCTGAGGACGGGTACCGGCGCGTCCTGGCGGCCGTTCCCGGCTTTGTACCGGCCCTGATCAACCTGGCGAATATCTGCCGCCATAGCGGCCGTCTGCAGGAAGCTGAGGAGCTCTTGGCCCGCGCCTTGCAAGAGGATCCGAGCGACCCGGTCGTTCTCTTGCATGTGGCCGTCCTCCGGGCCCAGCAGGAGAACTACAAAGCGGCGGAGGTCATTCTCGGCAGCCTTAACCCGGCTGAGCTGCCGCGGGATCTGCGGACATCCTACTACGGGCTGGCGGGACATGTGGCGCTGCAGTTGGATCGACCGAATGCCGCGATCAACGCCTTCCGGCGTGGTCTCGCCGAGGACCCGGGCAACGAGCAGCTGGTGGCCGCGTTGGGGGCGGCGCGGCTTTTGGCGGGCGAATATTTCCGCAGGGTCAACCTCCGGTCGCGACGACCGCGCTGGCTCCGCCAGGTCATTGACCCGGACCTCTCCTGGCTCGACGGCCTCGCCCGCTACACGGTGCCACACCTGAGGAGCTTGGCGCGCCGGCTCGCCGTGCGCTGCGCCTCACGCCTTCGTAAGGCCCAGCTAGCCGAGGTCACCGCTCAAGCCTTGCGGCGGGGGCTGGCGGCGGTTTGGCAGCGTCTGGAGCCCCAAGAGCGGGCGGCCCTTCTCTGGCTGCATGGCCAAGGGGGAATTGCGTCGTACGCGGCCCTGCAAGACCGCTTCGGCTCAGCGGAAGGAGACTGGAGCGATTGGGAGCGGCACGAGCCCACCAGCGTGCCCATGCGCCTGCAATGGTGGGGGCTCGTGTTCGTCGGCCGCCTAGCGGGTGGGGCCGAGCCGGTGGCGGTCATCCCGCCTGAGGTGCGGCTGCGGCTCGCAGCGCTATGGCGGCGGCGTTGACGCCGGCCGCCTTACGTTCCCCCGTACTTCTCAATCAACTCGTTGATCTGTGCGCGCGTTTCCTGGATGACCTGGTCCTTCATACTGGCAAACATGCCGCCTTCCGAGGCTTTGGTCTCGATATTGGCGATGGTGATGGCCTCCACTTCCCGCAAGAAAGCAGTGATGTCGGCCCGGCTCACGGGGCCGAACTCGCCCGCCGCGGCGCGCTTCACAAAACCTTCCAGATCGGGCCCGGTTTCCATGGCCACGTCCCAGTAGCGGTTCATCAGCTCTTCGATCATCTTGCCGCCTCCCTCTGACTGTTGAAGGATCTCTACGGTCCGGCCGGTGACGGTCCCTGCCGGGCCGGCGACAGGGAACCCTAGAACCTATGCACGCCAACGGTCGCGGGTTTGGGCTCATGCTCCGGGCAGGACAACGCCCGTCGCTCCCGAATTTTGCCTGAGAATTGAGCTGCGGCCGACACGGCCGGCGGATTGAGGGGAAGCGACGGTGCAGACCTGGGACACGACGTGGAAGCCGGTCCCGTGGGACACGGCGCGACGGGCGAGAGCGATTGGCCTTGCGTGCCGCCTGGACCGGCACTTGGAGGAAGCGGCGGCGGCCGCCACCCGGGCGGAGGCGCGCTTGGCTGGCACCTTGCGCCAGGAGGTGCGGCAGGCGGTGGCCGCTAGCCCCGGGGTAGAGGAGCTGTTTGCTAAGCTTGCGGCTTTGCATGAGCAGTTGGCGTATATGCCCCGCCTGCCGTTGCCGGCCGGCATCGCCGGGCTGCTCAGGGACCTGTTGGGACCGGCGTGGGACGGGGACGTGGTAGTGGCGGGGGTGCCGGAGCTGCCCTGGCCCTCGCTGGAGCGGGTGCCGGTGCGGCCGGTGGCGCTGATCCCGTTGGCTGAGGCGCGCAACCCGCTGATGTGGCCCTTGGTGGCGGTGCAGGGCGCGGTGGCAAGCGGCTTGCTGTCCCGGCGCGACGCACTGGATGAGGCGCTGGGGGCGGCGCTGGCGTTTGCCCGCGCCGAGGCTCTGTTCGTGCACGACGAACCTGCGGCCCGCGGCTGGTGGCAGGCCGGGGAGCGGCGGCTGCCGCGTCCACAAAACGGCGTGGATGGCACCCCGTGGGAGTTGGCCGCCATGCTGGCGTCCGGTATCCTGGTGAGCGGCTACCGGCGGGGTGGACAGGTAGACCCCGAAGCGCCTATCTACCAACAACTGGCGGTCGTGCGCGACGAACCCGCCCAAGCGGCGGACATCCTGACCGCCGGCTGGATCTACTGGTACAACCGCACCGCGGCACAGCTGGTTGAGCTGGCTGACGGCCTGCGGGCCCAGGACGGGGCGGGGGACCGCTGGAGCCGGATGCGGGCGCTCGTGGACAGCCTGGATGATCTTTTGTGCCGCTCGCTGGATGTGGCGGCGATTCACCGCTTCTACGCGGCGGAGGGGGCGATCGGGTGATTCTCAACGAACGCCAGATCCTTGAGCGGTTGACACACCCTGATCCGGAAAAGCGCCTGGTGGTGACGCCCCTCCTAGCGCCAGAGCAACAGTTTGGACCGAGCTCGCTGGATGTACGCCTTGGGCCGGACTTCAAGGTCGTGCGCACGTCGCGCCTGACCCATCTGGATCCCCTCAAGGATCCGGCGGAGATCGAGGCCGACGTGTCCCGCTACACCGAAAGCATCGTCACGCAGCCGGGAGAACCCTTTGTTCTGCACCCAGGCGAGTTTGCCCTGGCCAGCACGTTGGAGTTCATCCGCCTTCCTTATGACATCGCGGCGCGCCTCGAAGGGCGCAGCACGTGGGGGCGCCTGGGCCTTGAGGTGCACGCGACGGCCGGATTTGTCGACCCGGGCTTCACGGGTGCGCTCACCTTTGAGCTCAAAAACTCCGGCCAGGTTCCCTTGCCGCTCTACGCCGGCCTGCGCATCGCCCAGCTTTGCTTCTTCCTCTTGAGCGAGCCGTCGCAACTCCCCTATGCCGCCAAGCGGTATACCAAGTACGCAGGGCGGACGGGCACGGTGGGCAGCCAGTACTTCAAGGACCCTGAGTATGCGGCCCTCCGGGCGGCGGCCCGGCGCGCCTACGGCGAGTGGGCGGGAAAGAAGCCTGGGGGCGAGACGGCCCGCGGCTTGCGGGTTGACGTGGACGGGCGGGAGCTCTGATGTCGGCGGGCCCCGGCGCGCTTTGGGGCCTTGTGGCCGCGGCTTGTGTGTCTGCCGTCGCTTACCGGCTTCGGGCCCTCACTTGGGGCGGGGCGGCGGCGGCGACAGCGGTCGGCGGCGCGGTGTTTGGCTGGGGCGGTGTCCAAGCGGCACTGCCCTTGCTGTTTTTCTTTCTCACCGGTACTGCCC
>LZRQ01000061.1 GCA_002159155.1 Firmicutes bacterium ZCTH02-B6 | reverse complement strand
CGAATCAGCGGGTCTCCACGAGAGACCGCGCAACCGCCACGACTTGCTCGATGCCAAAGCCCAGGTGCTCGGCAACGACGTCCCCGGGACCGCTCTCGCCAAACCGCTCCAGAGAATATACGCGGTCGCCCGGGCGGACAAGCCGGTACCAGCCGGCACCGGCGCCGGCCTCCAACGTGAGTCGCCGCGCCTCGGCCCCCCCAAGCACGTCCTCGCGGTAGTCGGCTGGCTGCTCCAGGAATAGCTCCCGGCACGGTACCGACACGACCCGCACACCAATCCCTTCGCCTTCGAGCCGCTCGGCGACGCGGCAGGCGAGGGCGACCTCACTGCCAGTGGCGATGATCACGAGGCGCAATGGCAGTCCGGCTCCCTCGGGCCGGAAGACGTACCCGCCCCGGGCGAACGCTTCCGGCGTCGTGGGCGCCTCCATGACGGGCAGTTTCTGACGGGTCAGGGCCAGGGCCGTCGGCCCGTCGGTCCGGGCCAACGCGTGCCACCACGCCAGCCCCACTTCCTGTGGCGTTGCCGGGCGGAACACCCGCAGGTTGGGGATAAGGCGCAGGGCTTCCAGTTGCTCGATGGGCTGGTGGGTCGGGCCGTCCTCACCCACGTAAATGGAGTCGTGAGTAAATAAGTAGATGACCGGCTGGCCCATAAGCGCCGCCATACGAACCGAGGGCCGCATGTAGTCGGAGAAGACCAGAAACGTGGCGCAGTACGGGCGAACACCGCCATGCAGCGCCATGCCGTTGCAGATGGCGCCCATGGCGTGCTCCCGGACACCAAAGTGGATGTTGCGGCCGGCGAAGTCACCGGGGCCGAGCGCCGGGGATCCCTTGATGTCCGAATTGTTGGACGGCGTCAAGTCCGCGGAGCCGCCGGTGAGCCCGGGCACGTGCCGGGCTGCGATCTGCAGCGCCATGCCGCTAGCCTCCCGGGTGGCCACAGGCTTGCCGGGGCTGAGGGCGGCGAGGGCGTCCAGCAGCTCCTGGCGCAGCGCGTGGCTGTGCCGCTGGTCCCATTCGGCCCGCAGTTCGGGGTACTCTTGCGACCAGGCCGCGAAGAGCGCCTCCCAGTCTTGGCGCTGCTTGGCCCAAGCCTTCCGGCGCTCCGCGAAAAATGCGTAGACCTATGCGGGAACGTAGAAGGGCTCGTGTGGGAGGCCCAAGTTGGCCTTGAGCGCTGCCACCGCCTCTTGGCCCAGAGGCGCCCCGTGGGATTCGGCCTTTCCCTCCTTGGGGCTGTGACGCGCGATCCGGGTACGGGCGATGATCAGGTTCGGCCCTTGGCCGCGCTCGCGAGCTCGCGTCAAGGCAGCGATGACGGCCTCCACATCGTGGCCGTCCACTTCCTCCACGTGCCAGCCGTAGGCGCGAAACCTCCCGGCCACCGACTCGGTAAACGCCAGATCCGTGGAGCCGTCAATGCTGATGCCGTTGGCGTCGTACACCACGACCAGCTTGGACAAGCGCAGGTGACCCGCCAACGACGCGGCTTCGGCGGCCACGCCTTCCATCATGTCGCCATCGCTGGCGAGAACGTAGGTGTAGTGGTCGACGACAGGGAAACCGGGGCGGTTGAAGCGCTGGGCCAGGATAGCTTCCGCCAAGGCCATGCCGACCGCGTTGGCCAGCCCTTGCCCCAGCGGCCCGGTGCTCGTCTCCACCCCGGGCGTGACGCCGTACTCGGGGTGGCCTGGCGTTAGGGAGCCCAGTTGCCGAAAACGCTTAAGCTCCTCTATGGGCAGGTCGTAGCCGCTCAAGTGGAGCAGGGCGTAAAGCAACATGCAGCCGTGGCCGGCCGACAAGACAAACCGGTCCCGGTTAGGCCACCGCGGATCTGCCGGGTCATGGCGCAAAACCTCGGCGAAGATGGCGGTGCCGATTTCGGCACAGCCCAGTGGCAAGCCCGGATGGCCCGACTTTGCTTGTTCGACGGCATCCGCGGCCAGCCCGCGGACGGTGTGTGCGACGGTGTTTAAGATCGACATGCGCGCAGTCTCCTCTCAGGCGTCAACCTCTCCCGTGAGCGGCTCACAGCAGCAGCCGGTCCAAGACGGCTGCGAAAAAGACGGCGCCCAGGTAGTAGTTGGAGAACTTGAACACCTCCCGCGCCGCCTGCGCCGTCTTGGTGCGCAGGAGCACCCAGCCCTTCCAGCAGAACCAGAGTCCCAGGGCTCCGCCCAGCACGAGGAAAATCCAGCCGGAAATGCCGGTCAAATACATTCCCACGGTAACCGGCAAAAGCACGAGGGTGTAGAGGAAAATTTGGCGGCGGGTTTCCTCCTCGCCCCGCACGACCGGCAGCATCGGCACGCCCGCCCGGATGTAGTCCTCGTTCTTGAGCAACGCCAGTGCCCAGAAGTGGGGCGGCGTCCAGAGAAAGATGATGAGAAACAGCAGGATCGCAGGCCATTCGACGGTCCCGGTGACCGCCGCCCAGCTGATGAGGGGCGGGACAGACCCTGCCGCACCGCCGATAACGATGTTTTGCGGCGTGCGACGCTTGAGGCCCAGTGTGTAGATGAGCACGTAATAAAGAATACCCGATAGGGCCAGTACCGCGCTGAGCAGGTTGACCCAGGTGGCAAGGACGGCAAACGACGCGATGCCAAGTGCAAAGGCAAAGACCAGGGCATTGGCCGGGTCGAGGCGCCCCGCGGGCAGCGGGCGCGACTTGGTCCTGGTCATGACGGCGTCGATGTCCCGGTCAAAGTACATGTTAAAGGCGTTGGCCGAGCCCGAGGACAGTGCGGTGCCGAGCATCGTGGCGAACAAAAGCGGAAACGGCGGCAGTCCATCTGCCGCCACCACGAGCGTCATGAACCCAGTGGTCAGGATGAGAGCCGTCACACCGGGCTTTGTCAACGCCCAGTAGTCGAGCAGTACCGGCCTGCCCACGGGGCCTGCGGCCATCTTGGCAGTACCCATTGTGTAACCTCACCTTCCGGCGGAAGTCCACCAGTATCGTTCATTCCACGGTGCGGGACGGTCTCCTCTCCGGTTGGCCGCCCGCGCTACGAAGCCAAGGACAGCTCCTCGTCGCACTCGACGACCCGGTGATCCTCGATGACGACGACAAACTGCTGGCCGCTCTTGCTTACGGGGAGCCGGCCGTGCTCGTCGGTGGTCCCTTTTTGCCACAAGGGCAGGAGGGCCATCGCCACCGCGAGCGGGCTTGTCCGGCCAAAGCGGCTCAAGTACCACACATAGGCCCTAGGCGTGATGGCATGAACCATTTTCACCAGATGGAGCGTCTGCCGGCGTCCCCGTTCTTCGACCAGCACATGGTCACCCTGCCACTCCAACAGGCGAAAATGCCCCTTGGGCCCGCTGGCTTCGGCCAGCAGCGTCCCTTGGTTCCGGGCGGCGCCGGCCTTCGTTCTCGGCAGCTGCTCCAGGGTGCGCAAGGTAGCCGTTCTGGTCGCCCAATTGGGCTCCCTGGACAACACTTGCAGCTGCGGCAAGTCCGCGCCTTGCACCGCGGCGAGCCAAGCGGGATCGTCGCGCACGGGCTCACGACCCGCGGCCTCGGACGGCGTCGTCTCCTTGGCGTCGGCAGGTACCTGGGGAGAACCGGCTGGTGGGTGGCTCCCTTGTGATCCGGAGCTGGCGCTAGCCCCCTGGGGTTTTGCCGGCGTCGGGAGCGGGCCGCCTGTTGCCGCCTGGGCGTTGCCGTTGGATGGGCGCCCGTTCCCGCCCGTGGCCTTGGTACCGCCGATTGCCGGTTGAGATGGCGGCGATGCTGGGGGCGGGGCCGGCGAAACGGCGGTGTCGGTCGGCGTCGGCAACGTCACGGGTAAGTCGCGTGGCTGGGCCTGGAAGGCTGCCGTCGGGGCCGCCCCGTAACCCCGCTGGTGACGGGTGTGGCGACCGCCTCGGCCATTGCGCGTCCGTCGGCTCGTTCGGTCATACCAGCCCGCGGCCTCATCGCCCGGTCGAGGGAAGAACGGGGGGTACTGCTCCGGCAAAGCGTTTCCCTTTAACTCGTTGCACGATCGGTGCGCCAGCTGCACGTTGGCCAGGGCGTCGGGACCGCCCTGGCTGACCGGGATGATGTGGTCCTGGGTGGCTTCCTCCAACGCCGCGATCGGCCCGCCGCACAAACCACACGCTAGCTCGTGGCCGAGCACGTGCACCAGAATGCGCTTGCGGGCTTCGCCGTGCGGAATGACCCAGTGGCCGCTGGGATGGCGGACGAGGTAACCGAGCTCCATCGCCTTTTGCACTTCGTCGGGCGACAACAGCCCCTCGATGAGGCGCAACGTGGAATGGTAAATGAGCAGCCCGGTATCCCACCACGGCAGCGTGCCGGGCAAGGTGCGCCTATTTAAGGTCACCCAGCGCGCCGTCAGGCGTGACGTGCCCCGGGGGAGCACCCCGGGATGAATGCGAGCCAAATAGCCCAGAAGCGCGTGACGCTGGCGCGGCGCAGGCTCCTCGCTGTTCCAGGTTTCGCAGGCGTCGACTTCACCCACGGCCAGCACGTCCGCGACCCAGGTCAGATCGCCCGCAGAGTTGCGAAGAAACACGGTATCGCCGACGTGCAGGCTCCGGTTGGGCGGCACCAGCAGCACTCGCTGCTGATCCGCGACGGGCAGCGACGCGGCGAAAAAGACGGTGTCCAACAGTACGTGTACGCTCAAAAAGCAGCCTCCCTCCGTGCACCAGCCGCGAAGACCCAAGCGAAGGCGGGTGGGCCGGAGCACGCTGTCCACCTCGTCATTA
This sequence comes from Firmicutes bacterium ZCTH02-B6, assembly GCA_002159155.1. Taxonomy (GTDB): domain Bacteria; phylum Bacillota; class Limnochordia; order Limnochordales; family ZCTH02-B6; genus ZCTH02-B6. The sequence continues at coordinate 12,126 of LZRQ01000061.1, read as the reverse complement.
TAACGGATAGTTCAGATAGATCCCAGCGGCAAAATCGTGCTGTGGCGCGCCCTCGACACGTGCCTCCCGCTCAGGCTACACTAGGATCGGCTTCCTGATACCGGTGCCGTTGCGGCCGCGCGTGGCCCGCCGCTTTGATGTGGCGGGAGCCGCCGGAGGCGCGGCGCAAGCCCGCGCCGATGGCGCCAAAGGGGGAGCTTGCTGTGGTCGACCACGTACAGCGCTTGCTTCAGCAGCACCTGACGGCTGACCAGTTCGAACGGTTGACCGCCTTAAGCCGCGGCTGGCAAGAGATGCCTTTCGCCTATGATCCCGAGTTGAACGCGTTTTACGTTCGCGACGAGTGGGTGCATGGCGCCTTTTCGGAGCCCGACGACGTCCCCGAGGAAACGCTGGACCTGCTGCTGCTGGCAGCGGAAATTTTGACGGAGCACCGGGAAGAGCTGGACTGCCGGAGCCTGCTGGAAACCGCCGCGGACGAAGAGGAGAAAGAAGAGCATGTCACCGTCCACTTCCCGGTGGCGGAGATACTGGCGGCAGCCCACCTGGAGGAACTGCTTGAGCATACCGACTACCGTGTGGAATCCCGTGACACCCCGGACGGCTACGTCGTCACCGTCTACTACCGGTACCGGACGGACCACGAGTTCGCCAGCCGCCGCAACCACATCCAGTGGCTGATCGACCTGGCGCGTCACTTGGGCTCGGGACGGCGGTACAAGGGGTGGAGATTGACTTAAAGAAGCCGGCTGCGGCCGGGGACGCCGAAGGGCAGCAAGATAGAGCGCAATGGGGCGGGGGCAGGATGCCCTCACCCTTTGGCGAACAAAACTTGGTTGGGCAACCAGAAGAGTGGTGGCCCAACCAGGAGAGCGGCTGGTTGGACAACCATCGGTAGTTTTCTAAATTTTGGAGGTGGCCATTGTGCCGGAGAGAATCGAAAAAGACTCCATGGGCGAAGTTCGGGTGCCGGCAAACGCGTACTGGGGAGCCCAAACACAGCGCGCGGTGGACAACTTCCGCATTAGCGGCCTGCGCATGCCGCGGGAGTTCGTCCGGGCGCTGGGGCTCATTAAGTGGGCGGCGGCCAAGGCCAACTTGGAGCTCGGGCTGCTGGATGAGCGCCGTGCCAACGCGATCATGCAGGCGGCCGACGAGGTCATCGAGGGGCGCTGGGATGACCACTTCCCGGTAGACATCTTCCAAACTGGGTCGGGCACCTCCAGCAACATGAACGCCAATGAGGTGATCGCCAACCGGGCCATCGAGATTCTCGGGGGCCAGATCGGCAGCAAGGACCCGGTGCACCCCAACGACCATGTCAACAAGGGCCAGTCCAGCAACGACGTTATCCCGACCGCCCTGCACGTGGGCGTCATGGAGGTCGTCGACCGCGAGGTCCTGCCGGCCCTTGAGCGGCTCCACAAGGCGTTGGCCCAGAAGGCAGAGGAGTTTTGGCGGATCCTCAAGATCGGGCGCACCCACCTGGCGGACGCCACACCGGTCCGCCTCGGCCAGGAGTTCTCCGGCTATGCCCGCCAGATCGAGTTGGGCATCGAGCGGGTAAAGGCGGCCCGCGCTGGGATGCTCGAGCTGGCACTGGGCGGCACCGCGGTTGGCACCGGCATTAACACCCACCGGCAGTTTGCCAGCAGGGCCATCGCGCACCTTCGGGAACGCACGGGCATCGAGTTTGTGGAGGCCGAAAACCACTTTGAGGCCCAGGGTGCCCAGGACAAGATGGTGTTTATGAGCGGCGCCCTGCGGACCGTGGCCACCAGCATGATGAAAATCGCCAACGACATCCGCTGGCTGGCCTCGGGTCCCCGCTGCGGCATCGGCGAACTGAAGCTGCCTGAGCTGCAGCCGGGGTCCTCCATCATGCCGGGCAAGGTCAACCCGGTCATCCCTGAGGTGGTCATCCAGGTCGCGGCCCAGGTCAGCGGCAACGACGTGGCGGTCAACATCGGCGGTCAGTGGGGTGTGCTGGAGCTCAACACGATGCTGCCCCTGATGGGCTATAACTTGCTCCAGTCGGCTAAGCTCACCGCTGCCGCAGCCCGTGCCTTTGCGGAGAAGGCCATCGAGGGCCTCGTGGCTGACGAGCGCCGGTGCGAGGAGCTGGTGGAAGGCAGCCTCATGCTGGTGACGCCGCTGGCGACCCGGATCGGCTACGATCGCGCCGCGGCCATCGCGAAGATTGCCTACGAAACTGGCCGTACCATCCGCGAGGTTGCCCGGGAGCAGCAGGTACTGCCCGAAGACGAGCTCAACCGGATTCTCGATCCGTGGACCATGGTTGATCCCAAGGAGTGAGCGGGGATGGAGTACGCGGACTTGCGCAGCCGCCTTGTCGGCGAGATCGATGCGCGGCGCCGCACAAGCGATGATCCCATCGTCCGAAAGGCCCTACACCGGGTCATGTCCATTGCCGTCTGGGTGGTAGACCAGAACAAGTTCAAGCCGCAGGTGGACCTGCCCGCGCTGCGGGACATGACGCTGGAAGAAATTGACATCTACCTTAATAAGATGCTCACGGACGGCATCGGGAGCCAGCAAGAAGTGCGGGCGGTGCAGGAAGCCCGCGAGCTCGTGGACGAGATCTGGACCCAGGTGATCCGGGAGGCGGCCCAGGGCGGGGTCAAGGCGGCCGCCAAGGCCGACTGAGGCGCGGGAAGGGAGGTCGTGCCCTTGAAAGTGGCTGTTCGAGGCAATCCTCGAGTGTTGGGCAACACGCCGGAGGAGATCCTCGCCGGCCTTTTGGAGCTCGGCTTCCTGGCGCCCGAAGGCGCGGCGTTGGAGGCTTACCTCAATCATCTCGAGCAGGTGTTAGCGGACCAGCATGGCATCCGGGTGCCCGCAGGCGCTGCGCCTGGTGAGCGGGCCGAGCGACTCGTGCTGGGCCTGGTGGAAAGCGGCCAGCTGGACCTCCTGGAAGACTGAGGCCAAGTCGTGCGTCCCGGGAAACCGGACAAGCCCGGCCCGGGGCAGCGAACGGGGGGCGGTTGACCGTTGGTGAGGATCCTCCACCTTGCCGACCTGCACCTCGGGTGGTTACCGCATTCTTTAGGACCGCGGGCGGAAGAGCGCCAGAGGGAACGGGACAGCTTACTGAGCCGTGCCGTGGACTGGGTGCTCGCCGCCCGCGGCGCGGATATGGTGATCATTGCCGGCGACCTTTTTGAAACCCACCGGCCGCCGGCCGCCTTGGCCCAGCGGGTCGTCGCGGATCTTGACCGCCTGGTCCAGGCCGGCGTGCCGGTGATTACCGTCCCCGGCAATCACGACGAGATCACGTACCACGATTCCGTGTACCGGCAGTATGGTCCGCGCTGGCCGGGTGTGCTCATCCGCGACCCGATGCCGGTCCACGCGGCGACCTTGACGATCAAGGGTGTGCCCGTCCATATATATGGCCTCGCGTATACGGGTGGACTGACCCAGACGAATCCGCCGATCAAGAACTTCCCACGCCTCGAAGCCGACGGGCTCCACATCGCGGTTTTCCACGGCTCCCTAGACTGGGACGCGGGCGACCGCAGCCTGCCTTTGGAGTCGGCGGCCCTTTTGAAGGCCCGCTACGACTACGTGGCTTTGGGGCACATTCACCAGCACCAAGTGCACAGGATCGGGAACGGGCTGGCGGTCTACCCCGGCATGGTCGAGGGCAAGACCTTTTCGGATCCCGGCGTCGGTTACTTCACGGTGGCCGTCCTTGGACCTGGGCCCGCTCGGGTCGAAACCGTTCCGGCCGGGGCACGGGCGGTGCGGGTAGTCGAGATGGATGTCACCGCGTGCCTGGAACTGGCCGAGATCGAAGGGCGCCTGGCGGGTGCCGCGGACCGGGAGGCCATTGTTCAGATCCGCCTCACGGGTGCTGCCCCGGAACGCTTGCCTTTGGCCCAGTGGCAGGAACGTTTGGCACCCGGTTTCTACCATCTCGAAATTGTGGACGACACCGTCGCGCTCGATTCGGGCGTCGTCGACGCATGGGCCGAGGAACCGACGGTGCGGGGACAGTTTGTCCGTCGCATAAAGGCTGCCTTGGCCCAAGCGGCGGACGCGGATGAACGGCGGCTTTTGCAAAAGGCCTTGCGCTACGGCTTGGCTGCGCTGGAGGGACAGGCGCTGTGAGGGGAGCCTGCCGGGGAGGACGAGCGTCATGACGGCGGGACCGACCTTTACGGTGCGCTGGTCGCGGCTGGTGCTGCACGGCTTCGGCCGCTTTGCGGGCACCGTCTCCCTCGACTTGGCGCCTGGCCTCAATGTGCTCGTCGCACCGAATGAAGCGGGCAAGTCGACCTTGTTGGCCGGGATAACGGCGGTCCTGTTTGGGCTGCCGGGGACGACCGATCCGGACAAATTTGGTCAGGGCCGGTGGCGAAACTGGTTCGGACCGCCTCGCTTTGGTGGAGAGCTGGAGTTTGAAGCCGGGGACAACAAGTACCGGATCCAACGGGACTTCGCGACTCACCGGGTTTACGTCGCCCGCTGGAGCGGCGCCGGTTGGCAGCGCCTCATAACCGGTGAGCACAACCCCAACGCCAAACGGCGACACGTGCACTACGAGCAGTTTCTCCGGGAAACCATCGGCATAACGTCGCGGGAACTGTTCATGGCCACCTTTGCCCTGGGACAGCCGTTGCCGGAGCCGGACACCTTGGACGCCAGCGTTCAGCAGCTGTTGTCGGGGGCCGGCGCGGCCTCCTTTCTCCAGGCGCTTGAGCACCTCGTGAGCGGTGTGCGGTCCGTAACCAAGTACAGCCGCGGCCTTGGGGTAACTGACCGGGACGCCGTCAAAGACGGCCGGCTTGAGCAGTTGGATCAACGGATCGCGGAACTCGAAGCCGAGATCGCTAGGAGTCAAGCCGCCGCCGATTCACTGGAAGTCCTCCAGGTCGAGCTCAACCGACTGGAGAACGAAGGCGCCGCGGCCCGTCAGCGCCTGAAGGAGGTCGAGGATGCCGTCGACGCCTGGAACCGGTGGCGAGCGCTCTACCTGCGTCGACGTTCACTGCTCAAGGATCAGCTACAGCTCACCCGCTCCTGGGAAACCATTCAGAAACTTGAAGCCGCCCACCAGGAGCAAAGCCGCCTCCTCCGGGAAACGTTCCCCGAATTTGCAGCGCTGGAGGCCGGCGCGGATGTGGGGAGCGATCTGGTGCGGCTGGAGCAGCTGCAAGAGCGGGTGCGCGCCGCCCGTGACGCGGCAGCCCAGGAGCTGGCTGGTCTGCAAGAGCGCGCCGCCGTGCTGCTGCGCGAGTGGAACGAGTACCGTACGGAGAAAGGCCGCCTGGAGGCTTTGGAGAAGGAGCTCCAAAATTACAGCGTCTTCGCCGCGGCTTCACCCGAACAGCAGGAGCTGTATGCCAACTACACAGCCCGGCGGCTTAGGCTCGAGCAGCAGCTGAGCGATGCCAGGGCAGCCCTGGCTGAGTGGCGCGAGCCCTTTGGGCGGTACCGGGAGGAGCAGGAGGCTTTTGGGCAAGCGTTCGCCGATCTCGAGGCTTGGGACGAGGGCGCCGTCGCGGCGGTGGACAAGCAGTTGGCGCTGGCGGAACAGCGGTCTCAGGTGGGCGAACGCCTGCGGGGCCTCCAAGATCGCCTGGCGGAATTGCACACGAAGGCGCGTTCGCGGCTTGCCTTGGCCTGGGGCCTGCTGTTGCCACTGGGCGGTGGCCTGACGTTCCTGTTGTACCAGGAAACGGGCTGGGCTGCCGCCTTGGCCATCGTGGCGCTGACGGCCGTGCTAACGGTCGTCACAGGCAGGCTACGGGCGCCCCTCGTGAAACTCCAGCAGCAAGTCCGGGCGGTTGAGCACGAACTACAGTCGCTGGACGAAGCCTTGGCCGCGGAGACACGGCTTAGGCACTTGAGCCCGGCGGCGCTGGGCGCCTTGCGGGAGCGCCTTCTGCACAGGCGGCAGGCAGCGGCGGCCCTCGATGAGCTCCGCCGGCAGCTGCCTCCCGATGATGGGGAACCGGAGCTTGTGGCTCGCGTGCGAGCGGCCGAGCGGGCGCTGGAGGCCTTTTTGACGGCTACGGCCCCCGCCCGGGAGCGATTTGGCGACGACGTCGAAAACGCCTACCGGCGTTGGGCGGCCTTGAGCCAGCAAGCCGCGGCCCGCCGGGAATGGCTCTTCAGTTTCGCGCGCCGCCATGCGGCCGTCGAGACGTTGGACCTCGAGGCGCTACCTGCGGATACCTTCCATGGCCCATGGAGGCAGCTGCGGAACTTGGTGGCCTCTGTTGGCCCTGCGCCAGCGACCGTTAAAGAGCTGGTGGCCCGGTTGGAGGCACTCCCTGCGGACTTTTGGGAACGGGCGCTGGAGAGCCGCGACAAACAAGAGCCTGTGGCCGGTTGGTTGGCGGAGGCGGACGCCCTCCGGCAACGTTTGGACCGCGCACTCGCGGCTGCCGGGGGTGATCCGGCAGCGGCCCGGAGCAGATGGGAGGCTTTTCGCGCGGCCCAGCAAGAGCTGGCCCGGCTTGAAGTGGAGCGCGCCGGCGTGCTACGCGCCCACGACGTCGCGACCCCGGCGGGTCTGCAGGAACGGCTGCTAGATGTGCAGAGCCAGGCGGCTGCTGTCTGGCAGGAGTTGGAGCGGTTGACGGCCGACCATCCTGGGCTGCCCCTCGCCGAAGAGGCGGAGGACGGCGGAGTCGTCGAGGGCAAGCTGCGCAAACTCGAGGACGAACGGGAGCGGTGGCAAAGCCAGTCGGAGGCCACCGAGGCGCGCAGGCGGGAGCTCCTTCAAGAGCAAGCGCGACTTATGGGCACCCATGTCATCAACATCGCCCAGGCCCACGAGGAGCTGGTCGCGCTGCGCCGGGAGAGGGACGCGCTGGCGTTGGAGGCTCGCGCCATGGCGCTGGCCCACCGGGAACTGGCGGCGGCGGTGGAGGAATATCAGGCGACCCACCGCCTCCGCCTCGCCCAGAGGGCGACCCGCTATTTCCAGCGTTTCACCGGACGCGACCGGCGGGTAGAGCTGGACGAAGGGTTTGCCGTCACCGTTGTTGAGCCCGACGGGCAAGGATGTGCCGTTGCCCAGCTGAGCCAAGGAGCGCAGGACCAGCTGTACCTCGCACTGCGTCTCGCCATCGCCGACCTGGTGGGCGGTGAGGCGCCGCTGCCGCTTCTGTTGGACGACCCGTTTGTCAACTGTGACGCGGGGCGCCTAGCGCGCATCCGCACGGCGTTGGAGGAAGTGGCCGGCAAACGGCAGATTGTGCTCTTTACGCACCGGGACGACTTGGCCTCCTGGGGCCGGCCCGTGCAGCTTGCCGAGGGTATCCCGGCCGCGGTCCCGGCCGACCGGTAGCTGGAAGGTGGTGGCGATGGCCGCACGGCTTCGCTTTCTCTTGGGACGGGCGGGCAGCGGGAAAACCTTGTCCTGTTTGCAGGCGATACGTCGGGAGCTGCTTACAGGACCGGACGGCCCTCCGCTGATCTTGCTCACCCCTGAGCAGGCAACCTTTCAAATGGAACGGGCGCTGCTGGCGTCATCCCAAGTGCGGGCGACGCATCGGGCCCACGTCTTGAGCTTCCAGCGCTTGGCCGCACGGGTCATGCAGGCGACGGGCCTGGGCGCCCAACCTCTCATGGGCGAGCTGGGCAAGCGCATGGTGCTCCGGGCCCTGATTTACCAGTACGGGTCGCAGCTCGCCATCTTTGGCAAGGCGGCCCGCCAGCCGGGTTTTTTGGACAAGCTCGCCAACACGCTTACCGAGCTCCGGGCATATCGCTGCGGGCCGGAGGACTTAGAAGCCCGGCAGGCGCTGCTCGCCGACGGACCTAACCGGGTTTTGGCCGCCAAGCTGCACGATCTGACCCTTATATACCGGGCGTTTGCCGCTTACGTGGAAGGGCGGTTTACCGATCCCGACGAGCTGCTCAACGTCGTCGCGGCCCATTTGGGCGAAAGCGGCGTGGTCACCGGCGCCCGTGTATGGATCGACGGGTTTATGGGGTTTACCCCCCAGGAGGTCGAAGTACTGCGGGCCATCTGGCGCGCGGCCGAACGGGTCGAAATCGCCCTCTGCCTGGACCCTGCTACGCTAGACGACATCCCGGGCGGGCCGTCCGCAACCGGTGGCGGGTACGCGCCGGAGCTGGACTTGTTTGCTCCTACCCGGGAAACCTACGGGCAACTCTTGGCGTTGGCCCGGGAAGACGGGTTGGAGGTCGAACCGCCCCGGGTCCTGTCCCCAGGGTTGCCGCCGCGTTTTGTTGCCAGTCCCGCCCTGGCTTCTGTCGAGCGACAGCTGTTCGGGCGGCGCCGGTTGCGCCCGGCCGCGGCAGGCGACGGCGGGGGAGCGGTCAAGTTGGTCGCCGCGGTCGACGCTCGCGCGGAGGTGGAGGCGGCCGCGCGAGAGATACTACGCCTCGCCCGCGAGCGGGGCTGGCGCTATCGCGACATGGCCGTCATCGTGCGGGAACTGGAGACGTACCAAGACCTAATCGCGGCCGTGTTTTCACACTTCAACATCCCGTATTTTATTGACACGCGACGTTCCCTCTCGCACCACCCTCTCACCGAGTTGGTGCGCTCCGCCCTGGAGGCCGCCGCGACGGGGTGGCCGACGGACGCGGTCGTCCGCTGTTTGAAAACAGACCTCCTGCCCATCTCGCGGGACGAAGCCGACCGCCTGGAAAACTACGCCCTGGAGCACGGCATCGACGGCGCCGCGTGGGTGCGGGACGAGCACTGGGCATATGTGCGCCGCTACACCCTGGACAGTACCGACGAGCGGGTGGCGGAAACGGCCCGCAGGTCTCTGGAGGAGATTAACGGCGCCCGGAGCCGCGCCTTGCGCCCACTGCGCCGGCTGGCGGAGGGTCTCAAGGCGTCCGCTTGTGCGCGGGACATGGCGGCGGCCGTCTGGGATTTCCTTGACGAGCTCGGCGTCGCGGCTCTCCTCGAGGCGTGGATCGAGGAGGCCGAGGCGGCGGGCCGGCCTGAGGAAGTCCAAGAGCATACGCGGGCGTGGCAGGGCCTCCTGCAAATCCTTGACGAACTGGTTGCCGCCATGGGTGACCGGCCGTTGTCCGTGGCCGAGTTCCGGCAAATCGTGGAAGCGGGTCTTGAATCGCTGCGCATCGGCCTGGTGCCGCCCGGCTTGGACCAAGTGCTGGTAGGCGCCGTGGAGCGTTCGCGTCAGCCCGACATCAAGGCGGCCTTCGTCCTCGGCGTCGTGGACGGCAGCTTTCCCAAGCGGCCAACCGAGGACGTCATTTTTAACGATCGCGAGCGGGAACTCCTGGCCGAGAGCCGGCTGGCGCTGTCGCCGACCAGTCGTGCCGTGCTCGTGCGGGAGCAGTACCTGATGTACATCTCCCTCACAAGGGCCAGCGAGTTTCTTTGGGTCAGCTGGCCGACCGCGGACAAGCAGGGGCGGGAAGTTGCGCCTTCCTTTGTCGTCCGTCGCCTGCGGGAGCTCTTCCCGGACCTCAAGGTGCAAACCGCGCCTGTGGAACCTACCAGCGACGACGGTTGGCTCGACCGGGTGGTGGACGCCCAGCACCTCGCGGCCCTTTTGGCCGCGCGCCTGCGGCGCCACCGGTCCGGAGAACAGGCTAGCCCTTTGTGGTGGAGCATGTACCAATGGGCGGCGCGCGACCCGGTGCTGCGGCGCCGGGCCGAGGGCGTGTTTGCCGCGCTCAGCCATCACAACGCCGTGCCGCCGTTGCCGCCGAATCTTGCCCGCGCGCTGTTTGGGTCCCCGTTGCGCACCAGCGTCACGCGGCTTGAGAGTTTCGCAGCTTGTCCTTTCCAGCACTTCGCGGCCTACGGGCTCGGGCTGCGGGAGCGCCCGGAGTGGCGGCTAGATCGGCTGCAAACCGGTATCTTTCTGCACGCGGCGTTGCGCCGCTTCGTGGAAACGCTGGCCGAACGGGGCGCCGATTGGGGCCAACTGGACGACGAGGAGGCCCGGGCGTTGGCCGACGGGTGTGTGGACGCTCTCTTGCCCGCGCTCGGTGGTGAGCTGATGCTCAGCTCCTCCAGATACGCTTTCTTGGGTGAAGTCTTGCGCCGAATTGTGCGGCGGGCCGTCTGGGCCCTGACCGAACACGCCCGCCGCGGGCGCTTCCGTCCGGCGGCGGTGGAGATGGCCTTTGGCCGCACCGGCGCGGCGTGGGGACCATGGGTCCTTGAGTTGCCCGGCGGCCAAGAGCTGCACGTGCGGGGCCAGATCGACCGGGTCGACGTGGCGCAGGACGATGCCGGCCGCCTGTGGGTGAGGGTGATCGACTACAAAAGCTCGGAGCGGGACTTGGTGCCAGGGCGCGTCGTTCATGGCCTGACCCTGCAGTTGCCTGTCTACCTGGCCGTCGCGTTGCAGCACGGAACCGAGTTGGCCCGTGCCGCTGGGCTTTCCCCGGGCACCCCGGTGAACCCGGCTGGGGCGCTGTACTTCCCCGTACGGGAGCCCCTGCTTAAACGGGACGCGCCTGTCGACGGCCTCGAACTCGACGCGCTGCTGCGGCGCCAGTTGCGCATGCGCGGGCTTTTCATCGACGAGCCGGATGTGCTGGAGCTGATGGACGTGCGCGTCGGCGGGGTCGGGTCGGATCTGCTCATGGTCCGGGTCAATAAGGACGGCCGCGTGAGCCGAACCAGCAACACCGCCTCTTTGGACGATTTCGCGGCGCTGGCCAACTTTGTCCGCCTACGGGTTAGAGCGCTGGCGGGGAAAGTGCTCAGCGGGGAGATCGCCGTCGCACCATACCGGTTGACGGGCGCGCGGCCGTGTTCCACCTGCCCTTACCGCAGCGTCTGCCAGTTTGATCCGCTCATCGAGGGCAATGGCTACAGGGATTTGCCGTCCCTGGGACGGCAGGAAGCGTGGGAACGTATCCGTGCGGCCGCGGCGACCGCCGATGCGAGCCATACCGCAGAAGCCGGCGATTTCAGCCATCTGGACTGGGAGGAGGCGCCGCGATGAGCGGGGGGCGGGAGTGGACCGACGCCCAGCGGGCCGCCATCGAAGCCCGCGGCGGGCATCTGTTGGTGTCGGCCGCCGCTGGGTCGGGCAAGACAGCGGTGCTGGTGGAGCGCATCATCCGCTTGATCACGGAAGACGGCGTTGACATCGACCGCCTGCTGGTGGTTACCTTTACCGAGGCAGCTGCGGGTGAGATGCGGGACCGGATTATGCAGGCTCTGGAGGAGCGCCTGGTTGCCAACCCTCACAACGGGCGGCTGCTAAGGCAGTTGATGCTGCTGCCGAAGGCCCACATCTCCACACTGCACGCCTTTTGCCTGACGGTGCTGCGGCAGCATTTCTTCCGCCTCGACCTGGACCCCGAGTTTCGCGTGCTGGATGAGCACGACGCGCAGCTGCTGCGCCTGGATGTGCTGGACGAAGTCTTGGAAGCCGCCTACGATCGGTCATTCCCGCACGGTCCCTTTAGCCGCCTGGCCATGGCGTACGGCGGGGCGGACGGCGATGGAGATTTGCGGGAGCTTATCCTCGCGCTCCACGACTACGCCCGCAGCCTGCCCGATCCAGTGGGCTGGCTGGGGCAGTGTGCCCGCGCTTACCGGGAGCTGGGCGTGGACAATTTCCAAGGCAGCCCATGGGAACGGGAGCTCGCGCAGATGGCCCAAGTACGCCTGGGGCGAGCGGCCGCGCTGCTGCGCCAGGCTCTCGCCCTGGCTATGAGCCCCGGCGGTGTTGCGGGCCACGCCACAACGCTGGAAGCCGACTTGGAGCGCGTCGAGCGGCTGCAGCGCCTGGCAGGCGAAGGCTTTGCGGCTTTGGCGGCGGCGGCCCACGAAATCGCTTTCCCCCAACTGGCAAGGGCGAAAGCGGGTGAGGGTGACCCGGACGTGCGTGAGCAAGTCCGCAGACTCCGGGACGCGGCCAAAAAGATCGTCAACGAGCTCCACAACCGGTGGCTGGTGCGGCCGCTGAGCCAGCAGTTGGCCGAAGTGCAGTCGTTGGCGCCGATGATGGATGCGTTGGTTGAGCAGGTACTGGCCCTCGACGAGGCCTACGCTGCCGCCAAGCGGGACCGGAGCGCGGTGGACTTCGCGGACTTAGAGCACCTATGCCTTCGCCTGCTCAAAGATCCCGCCGCCGCCGCTGAGTTGCGGGCGCGGTTCGATGAGGTACTGGT
>LZRQ01000060.1 GCA_002159155.1 Firmicutes bacterium ZCTH02-B6 | reverse complement strand
GGCCAGAGCACCCAGCGCAAGCCGCTGATGTGGCCGAGGCCCAGGAGGGCGTAGGCCAAGGGCTCCGGCGCGATGGGCCGCACGGTGCCGGCTTCCGCGGCGGCCGCCAGGGCCGGGACGTAGCCTTGGGCCAAGCGGGTGTAGTACCAGCGGGCAACCTCTTCGTCGACAAACTCGGCTTCCCGGACGATCCGGTAGATGCCGCCGCGGCCGTGCAGCCACTGGAGAAACGCGGCCAGACCCAGCACTTCCGCGTGGCGGCGGTCACCGGCAGCGGCGATGGCCATGCGCACGCGGCGGCGCAGCCGCCGGTTGATGTCCCGCACCAGCTCCCGCAGGATGTCGACCTTGCCGGGGAAGTGAACATAAAAGGTACCCTGGGCGACGCCGGCCAGGCGGGTGATGTCGGCGATCTGGGCGCCGAAGTAGCCCATTTCACCGAAGCACTGCTCCGCCGCCCACAGCAGGCGGCGGCGGGTGCGCTCGCCCGCGGTTTCGTCCCGGCCCGGTTCGGCCGCGCCGCCGTCGGCGGGCGCGCCGGGGTCGTCCGGCGGGCCGTCGTCCAGAGCGGTGGTGTCTTTGACTGTCGCTCCAAGGCCTGGCCCGGCGGTATCGCCGGCCGCCGGCGGCCAAGGGACGGGGGCCAGGGGGGCGTCAGTGCTCAAGCCTCGGGTGGCGAAAGCGACCACCGCCTCCAGATCCGCCTCGGGCACCGGGCGGTTTTCCCAGATGATGTACCGGGTGCCCACCATGTAGGCGCAGCCCATGAGGGCAAAGGGGATGGCGGCACGGGCGGCCTCCCCGGCCTGGTCGTCGCGGGTGAAGATGTGCTCTTCGATGCGGCGCGCCAGGCGGTGGTAGACCCGCACGGGCAGCTCCAGCCGCACAAACTCCGCTTCCCGGAAGATCTGCCACAAAGCCCGGTGCTCGCCCACGTAGCTGTAAAACGCGCCCAAGGCGCGGCAGAGGCGGTCTTCGACGGTGCCGGGCCGTTTCAGGGCCGTGGACAGGACCGCTTCAAGCCCCTGGCCGAGCCGTTCCGCCAGGTGGAGAAACACTTCGTCCTTGTCGTGGAAGTAGCGGTAGAAGGTGCCGTTGGCCACGGACGCCCGCCGGCAAATTTCCGCCACCGACGCCCCGTGGTAGCCGCGCTCCTCAAAGGCTCTCTGGGCTACGTCCAGGAGCCGTGCCCGGGTTTCCCGGCCGTCGCGCCGCGAAGGGAGCGGCTTCAATGGCGTCACCTCGCTGAGAAATCCATCAAAAATTCGGCAATCACCAGCGTATTTCCTGTCCCAACCAAGCCTTTGGGAGCGGTGACGGAAACCGCGGGGGTCCAGGCGGCCAGCGTTCGGGCGCCGCTAGGCTACGGGCTGACGGGATAGGGGTAACCGGCATGAGGACCAGCAGGCGACGGGCAACCGGCTAGAGGCGAGCGGGCCAGTCCAGGTCCACCACCACGGGCAGATGGTCCGAGGCGTCTACGGCCAACGGCCCGGCCGCTACGACGCGGGGGGCGAGATCCGGCGAGACGAGCACGTAGTCGATGCGAACCCGCGGGTCGCCTGTGGGAAACGTGAATCCCGACCCGGCGGCGCCCGCCTGGGCAAACGCGTCCACCAGGCCGGCGTCCAGGAGCTGCCGGACCTCCGGAGCTTCCGGTTCGGCGTTGAAGTCGCCCATCAGCACCACGGGGCCCGCTTGGGAGCCAGCCAGCGCGGCCAACCGGGCCGTTTGGGCGAGGCGGTCGCCGCGGTTGAGCCCCAGGTGGGTTCCGAGCACCGTTAGGGTGGCGCCGGCCAGCTCCACTTCGGCCAGCACGGCCGCCCGGGGTTCCCGGCCAGGACCGGCTGGAAGCGGGACGGTACGGGTGTTTTCCAGGGGAAACCGGCTCAGGAGGGCGTTGCCGTAGAGGGAGAGGCCAAGGCGCCCTGAGGCCCAGGTGCGGAGGGCCGGGCCGAAGTACACGTGCGGGTAGCCGGCCGCGGCCGCAAGGTAAGCGGGCTGGTCCGCGTTGCCGCTGCGCCGCCAGTTGATGTCTACCTCGTTGAGGAGAACGATGTCCGCGTCGATCGCCCGCAGGACGCGGGCGGTGCGCTCCAGATCGTGGACGCCGTCCGCCCCGAGGCCCCAGCGGATGTTGTACGTGGCCAAGCGCAGGCGCGAAACGGCACGATCCGGGGAACCGGCGGGGTGTGGGTGGGCCGCTTGGCCTGGGCTGGAGAGCAGGATCTCGTCGGCGCGGCGAGCGTCGCTCGTCCCGCCGCCAGGAGGTATATAGGGCTGCGTGGCGCCGCCGGGCGCCGTGGAGCCAAGACCATTGCCCATCGCCGCCAGTATGCCCAGCCACAGCAAAAGCAGCACCACCGCGGCGCTGGTGCGCCGGGTTTCTCTCCTTTGTGGGCCGATCCCCCGTGACATCGCCGTCCCCCGGGCTGCCGTGTGCGTTCCCTGGCAAGCCTGGTGGATTTTTTCGACCGTGCCGGCCGTTGTGCCTAGAGGGAATCGATGTCAGCGGCGATGCTCTAGTTGAGAGGCGTCACCCGCACCTGCTCCAGGGCCTCGCGGGAGACGGCCTGGCGCTCGTTGTTGATGATGAGAAACAGCGGGCCGTTATAGGGGGCGACGTCCTCCACCTGTACTTCCACGCCGGGGCGGATGCCGAGGCCTTCCAGATAGCGCAGGAGCTCCGCGTCCCGCTCGGGCAGGCTGACGACAGTCGCCGACTGACCGGGCTGCAGCTCGGCCAGGGAGCCCGCCAGCGGGCAGTCAACCCTGCCTGCGGCGAAGGGGATCGGATGACCGTGGGGGCACGTATCAGGCTCGCCCAGCACGGCGGCGATGCGCTCCTCGACGGTTTCGCTGATGGCGTGCTCCAGGCGGCACGCCTCCTCGTACACCTGGTCCAAGGGCAGGCCGAGGATGTCGCTCAAGAGGCGCTCCGCCAGGCGCATGCGCCGCACCAGCTTGCGGGCGTCCTGCAACCCCGTCTCGGTCAGCACGATGCCGGTGCCGGTGTTGATGACCAGGTCGTTGGCCTCCATGCGCTTGACCATCTCGGAAACCGAGGCGGGCGACACCCCCAGGAACTCGGCCACCTTGGTGACGGTCACCGGCGGGTTTTCATGGCCGATGAGCAGGATGGCTTTGAGGTACATCTCCGCCTTTTCGGTCTTGCCGATGTTGTGGGTGACGCTCATGCCCCTGGACCCTCCCCGGCCCGGCCCGCGCACTCGCCGCACAGGCCCCGAAAGATGATTTCCCGCTGTTCCACTTCGAAATCGTACTCCTTCAGAACCGACAGATCCGCGTGCTCCGCGGGATCGACGGGAACGTCCATCACTTTGCCGCAGGAACGGCACACCAGGTGGGAGTGGGGGCTGAGGTTGCATTCGACCCGGAACCCGCCCGTGCCCACGTTGACAAGCCGGATCGCGCCGAGGCCAGCCAGTTCGTACAACGTGGTGTACACCGTCTTGAGGGACATGCTCGGCATGACCGCGGTGGCCTGCTCGTACAAGTCGTCCACCGTCGGGTGGTCGTGATTGTTTTCGATCAACTGGCAAATCAGGTGCCGCTGGGGCGTGAGCTTGAGGCCGTTGTCCCGCAGCTGCTCCACCAAGCTCTGGCCGTGGGGCATATTGTGACCCACCTTGCGTCAGTTGACAGCACGCTGTTACTTGCTATCATACTGTTAAATAACAACGACTGTTGACTACCACCGATTATAGGTTTCTCCCTGGCCAGGTGTCAATCGCCCGCACCGTCCTATTTGCGCTTGGGCGTCCGCTCCACAAACAGGTTGCGGCCGAGCCACAAGCCCCCGTCGATGACGAGGCACTCGCCGGTCATGTACGACGCGTAATCGGAAACCAGGTAGGCCGCCGCGTGGGCGACTTCCTCCGGCTCCCCGAACCGCCCGAGGGGGATGGCGGATCGCAGCCGCTCGGCTGCTTCCGGCGTGGCCCACAGCTGCTCCGCACCGCCGGTCTTGTCAATTGGCCCCGGCGCGATGGCGTTGACCCGGATACCGTAGGGCGCCCACTCCACCGCCAAAGTGCGGGTCATGGCCAGTACGCCCGCTTTGGCCGCTGCCGAATGGACGGTGCCGGGGCCCCCGTGCCAGGCGTAGGTGGCGATGATGTTGAGGATGGTGCCGGGTTGCCGTTTCTCGATCCAGTGCCGGCCCACGGCGCGGCTGCAGTAAAAAGTGCCGTTGAGGACGATGTTGATCACGGCATTCCAGCCGTTGACGCTCAGCTCGTGGGCGGGGCAGACGAAGTTGCCGGCCGCGTTGTTGACGAGGATGTCCAGCCGCTGAAACCGCTCCAGCGTCCTGGCCAACAGCTCGTCCACTTGCGCCGGGTCACGGACGTCCATGGGGACCGCGAGGACGGGCGCACCGCTGGCCTCCAGCTCCTTGGCCGCCCTTTCCAGGCGCTCCGCATTCCGGGCCGCCAGCACCAGCGACGCCCCAAGGCTCGCAAAGCAGCGGGCCATGGCCAGGCCCAGGCCGGAGCTCCCGCCCGTGATGACGGCGACCCGGCCCGCAAGGGTATCGGCGGGCAGCATAAATCCTTCCAACCCCTCTCTACAATCGGCACTTCTCTGGCGATTCCGGCCGTGGGGCAGGCCGGGCCTCCGCGGCCCCGCCCCCCCTGCAAGCCACTGCACTCCCGTGCTCAGATGGCCTGTGCCAAGTCTTGGATGAGGTCATCCGCATCTTCGATGCCCGCGGAAACCCGCACCAGGCTGTCGGTGATGCCCAGCTGCGCCCGGCGCTCCGGCGGGATCGAGGCGTGGGTCATCTTGGCCGGCAGGGAAATGAGGCTCTCCACGCCGCCAAGGCTTTCCGCCAGGGTAAAGATGCGGGTGGCGCTGACGATCCGCTCGGCCCGCTCCGGGGTGTCGGTTTCAAAAGAGAGCATGCCGCCGAAGCCCCGGGCCTGCTGCTTGTGCACCTCGTGTCCCGGATGGTCCGGGAGGCCGGGGTAATAGACCCGCCGCACCCACGGTTGTTCCCGGAGCCAGTTGGCCAGGGCCTGGGCGTTGCGCTCGTGGGCCTCCATGCGCACGCCGAGCGTGCGGATGCCGCGGATGAGCAGCCAGCTGTCCTGGGGCCCGAGCACCCCGCCGACGGCATTTTGCAGGTAGTGCAGCCGCTCGCCCAGTTCCACGTCTTTGACCACCACAAGGCCCGCGACCACGTCCGAGTGGCCGCTCAGGTACTTGGTCGCGCTGTGCACGACGATGTCGGCGCCGGCGGCCAGCGGCTGCTGCCAGTAAGGCGTCATAAAGGTGTTGTCCACCACCAGCCACGCGCCCGCCTGATGGGCCACCTCAGCCAGGGCCCGCAGGTCGGCGACCTTTAGGAGAGGGTTGGTGGGGGACTCCACGATGATCATCCGGGTTTCGGGGCGGACCTGTCGCGCCACGTCCTCAGGGTCGGACGTGTCCGCGTAGCTGGCCTGGATGCCCAAACGCTTGAACACGCGTTCCACGACCCGGTATGTGCCGCCGTACACGTCGTCGCCGACGATGATGTGGTCGCCCGCGTCCAGAAGGCTCAGCACGGTGGACATGGCCGCCATGCCCGATGCAAAGGCAAGGCCACGCACGCCGCCCTCGAGCTCCGCCGCAAGGTTTTCCAGGGCCGTCCGGGTCGGGTTGCCGGTGCGCGAGTACTCATACCCCCGGTGAACGCCGGGCCGCTCCTGCGCGTAGGTCGAAGAGAGGTAGATGGGCACGTTGACCGCTCCCGTCGCCGGGTCCGGGCCGTGCCCGCCGTGGACAATCAAGGTCTTGAGCCTCATACGCCGCCTCCTGTCCCACCGCGGGCCGGGTTTCCCCGCGGCGCATTGGTCCGGCCAAGGCCGGCTTGTCTTGCCCGTGCCGGAGAATGGGCGCCGCAGGCGCCCTCAGTCGTAGATGCCCTTGCTCAAGTACCGTTCACTGCTGTCGGGAAACACAACGACGATCGTGCTGCCGTCCGGCGCTTGCTTGGCCTCGTGCCACGCGGCGTAAAACGCCGCCCCCGCGGAGCTGCCGCACAGGATCCCTTCGCGCCGGGCCAACTCCTTGACCATGGCAAAGGCGTCGTCGTCGGACACCGTGTACACCTTGTCGATGAGGCCCGTGTCCAGCGTTTCCGGGATGAACTCGACGCCGATGCCCTCGGTGCGGTGCGGCCCAGGCTCGCCGCCGCAGAGAATGGACCCTTCGGGCTCCACCGCCACGGCCCGCAGGCCCGGGATTTGCTCCTTAAGATAGCGGGCGGTGCCGGTGAAGGTGCCGCCGGTGCCGACGCCGGCCACAAACACGTCGATCCGCCCTTGCAGTTGTTCGTAGATCTCGGGCCCGGTCGTGTCGTAGTGAGCCTGGGGGTTGGCCGGGTTGGCAAACTGCTGGGGGACGAAGGAGTTTTCGATTTGGGCCGCCAGCTCTTTCGCCTTTTCGATGGCCCCTGCCATCCCTTTCTCCCTGGGCGTGTTCACGATCTCGGCGCCGAGAGCCCTCATGAGGGTCTGCTTTTCCTGGGAGAAGTGCTGGGGCACCACCAAGATGAGGCGGTAGCCTCGTTCCAGCGCGGCCAGCGCGAGGCCGATGCCGGTGTTGCCCGCCGTGGGCTCGATGATGGTGCCGCCGGGGCGGAGCTTGCCCTGCATTTCCGCGGCACGGATCATGTGGGGCCCGATGCGGTCTTTGACGCTGCCGCCGGGGTTGAGAAATTCGAGTTTGGCATATAGCCGCACCCGGTCCAGGCCTTCGAATTTGCGGATCCGCACCAGGGGCGTGCCCCCGATGAGGTCCATGACGCTTTCATAAACGCGGTTGGCTTGGGGCATGCAGAAACCTCCGGATATGCCAAGTAGTCCCACCGTCAATCCTATCGTACCACTCATCCGGAGGGGGCGTCATCGTTGAAGGAAAGCAGAAAGAGGGCGGGGCGTCCGCCGGGACACCCCGCCCCCCGATGCGAGGACATGCCGGGACAGTGCAGCGCGCCCCGGCGGTTTACTGCCGCACTTGGGGTTGCGTGTACTGCTGCCCGTACAGCTGGCTCTGCTGCCCGTAGTGCTGCCCGGACTGGAACGGCTGGCCCTGCTGTTGGCTGTATTGGAACGTCTGGCCGTAGGGCTGCCCGTACTGCTGCCCGTACTGCGCGTACTGGGGTTGTTGCGCATACTGTGACTGCCCGTACTGCTGTTGCTGCCCGTACTGGTACTGCTGGAATTGGTCCTGTTGGCCGCCCAGCTGCGCCTGGGCCAGCTGCACCGCTTGCTGTCCCGACTGGGCGATCTGGTGGAGTTTCTGGTTGTAGGTCTGGATGGCTTGCTGGTCGGCCTTGGGCGAAGCGTACAGGCCGCGCTGCTCAAGCCAGCGGTAGTGCTGCTCGGCCATGTGCAGGTGTTCCCCGGCCAGCTGCTGCAGGAAACCGCGGGCCGGCTGCGACGCCTCCGTGGCGCCCCACATGCACTTGACCGCCATCGACTTGCACTCTTTGAGGCATTCCCCGGCCGCCAGCACATCGATGGGATGCGGGTTTTGGCCCATCATGCCGCCTTGCCCGCCTTGGACACCGGCGCCCATGAACGAGCCTTGCCATCCTTGTCCCGCAGGCTGCCACGTCTGGCCCAACATGCTCGCCTGGCCCATGCCGCTGTGGAGAAAGCCGTCCAACTGCTGGGCCGCCTGTTGGAAACGGTGGGCGTGTTGCTGCATCATCTGCCGCAGGTGCTGATCCTGCACGCCCTGGGCCATCCAGAGCAGCTTAGCCCCCGCTAGATGGTGATCCCGCACAATTTCCCACAGTTCTGCCGCCTCGTGCTGTGTGATGGTGGCCAATCGGATTCCTCCCCCAAGGGTGTTGTCGGGCATAGCATGCACCGCACCCTTGGTCCCTCATGCCTCCCGGTCCCTGAAATGTCACAGGCAGGCGCGGCTCAGAGGTCGTTGACAGGCTTGAGGCCCAGGCGTGTTTCCAGCGTGCGGCGCAGCTTGTCTTCGAGGGAGAACTGGAGGATGTGCACGAGCCGCTGGCCGTCCCAGCGAAACACCGACCAATACTGCTGCGTCGAAAGATAGAGGGGAAGCTGGCCCACGTAGTGGGCGGCGGACGCCCGTTCCTTAGGGTCCGGCTCGGCGGCGGCCAGAAGCTGCCTGGGCGGCTGCCACTGCAGCGGCCGGGACTGGCCGAGGCGGCCTGCGACGGCCAGGTCCCACAAGTACTCTGTGGCGTGTTCGGTTGGCACGGCGATGGCCAAGCTCAGCTCCACAAACCGCGGCAGTCCCGCCCACAGCTCAATGCGCAAGCAGTGGTCGCGCACATAGCGGGTCACGGGCAGGATGAGGGTGCGCAGGGCGTAGTCTCGCTCCTGGCCGGGAGGTATGCTGCACAAGTGCGAGCGCAGCGTCAAGCCGCCCGGCGCCTCGACCTGTCCCGCCGGCACCCAGAGGCTTGTCCCCGTCAACCCGTCGAGCTGCGGCGAGACCTGATCCAAACGCACCAGCACGCGGCCGTTTTCGACAAGGAACGTGGGCGCGAGAACGCCTGCAACGGTGTACTCCCGCCCGGCCCACTGGAGGCGGGCGGTGACGGTTTGCGGTTGGGTCACCGTGGTCCCTCCGCTGGCAAGCCCGAGCGCCCCTGGAAACCCTTGCCGGCGGCGGCAGGAATCCGGAGCGGGCGGTTGGAACTATCATAGAAATACGTACAAAACGCCCGACGGCCCCGCCTGGCAGGCGGGGCACCCGATCTGATTACGGCGCAAGGCGGGCGGTTCCCTTGGGCGAGGACGAGCGTCTCGGTCAAGCCGGCCGGCCAGCGGTCGACGTCGACGACGTCCTGCAGCGGCTGCGCAACATGGAGGCGGTGCAAAACCGCCTCATCCTCGAACGGGAAGCGGTGACCCGCGCGATCACGATCTGCCTCATTTGCCGCGGCCACCTCCTGCTCAGCGGGCCGCCGGGCATCGCAAAGACGACCCAAGTGCGCCTCGCGGCGGCCCATATCCAGGGCAGCCGCTTTTTCTACACCCAGTTGACGCCCTTCTCCACCATCGAGGACGTGTTTGGTCCGGTGGACATCGTCGCCTACAAGCAGGGCGAGCGGCGCCGGGTCGGCACGCACATGCTTCAGGAAGCCCACGTGGCCGTCATCGACGAGATCTACAACGGCAACGAGGCGGTGCTCAAGTCGCTGCTGGCGCCCATGTACGAAGGAGTGTACGCGGAGCAGGGGCGTTTTCATCCGATCCCGCTGCGGACGCTCATGGGCACCGCCAACTCGATCCCGGGCCCCGAGGAGCGGCGGGAGAAAGGCTTGACCGGTTTCCATGACCGGTGGCTCTTCAGGTTTCTCGTTGACGACCTGCACAATGACGCGAGCTTCATGCGGATGCTCTGGACGCCCGACGTCGATTTCCGCACCTACCGCCCCGAGCCGGCGGCGACGGTGACCATCGAGGAGCTCGATCACCTGGGGCAGCTGGTGGATAAGGTGCGGGTGCCGGTTTCCATTTATGAGGAGCTGGTGCGGCTGCGCAAGGCCATGCAGGCGGAGAACCTTTACTGCAGCCCGAGACGCTGGAAGCAGATTCGCCGGGCCTTGCAGGCGTCGGCGCTGCTGGACGGTCGCATGGACGTGGGCGAGCGGGACTTTGGCATCCTGCGGCACACCTTGTGGGATCAGCCCGAGGACATTCCTGTGCTCGAGCGGCTGTTGGAGGACTACGTGCGGGCGGCGCCGGAGCGGGCGGCGGTCAAGTTCAGCCGCATCCTGGAAATTTGCGGGGAGTTTCAGGAGCAGCGCCGATCCATCAGCAACCCGGCGGATTTGAGCAAGTTGGCGTTGGAGGCGCGGCAGCGGGTGGAGGAGCGCATCCGGGAAATCCGGGAACTGGCTCGGCAAGGAGCCAGCGAGGCAGACCAGCTCGTCGTGGAGCAGTACCTGCAGCGAGCTTACGACTATCTGAAGGAGCTGGATGAGGCGGCGGGGCTGTAGTTTGGGACGGGCGCGCCTGCACTGCGGGGTTGCTTGAAAGCGGCGCACCACCCGGGAGGGATCTGGCGTGGCGGTCAGTCTCCCACAGTGGCGCTTTGGTCAGTTGATGGGCCTGTGGCAGCGGCGCCAGGCCGCGCCTCGGCCGCGGCCTGTAGAAGGCCGGCCGCTGAAGGTGGACCCGGATGTGCGAGCGGTGTACGAAACGCTGCGCAGTTCGTCCCGCCTGTGGGCGGCCAGGGAGCAGGAGCTGGAGCGCCTCGTCCCGCAGGCAGCGCTGCTGTTGGAGGACCTCTTTTGCGCCTTTTACGCCCCAGGGGTGGAGCTGAATCCCGCCACGTCGCCGGCGTTCCACTGGAATTTCGCCATCTTGGCGGCTCTGCTGCCCTCCGAGTCGTTCCGGAGGCTGCGGGCCAAAACGGTGGGCGACCCCGTCATGGCCGCCCAGGCGAGCCTCCACGTGGTGGAGCAACTGTGCGCGCCAGAACGGCTGCCCCCTGCGCTGCGGCGTGCGCTTTGGCGCGCTTGGCAGGCCGGAGAGCGAATGGTCTTGCGCCTAGGGTTGCGGGCCGCAGCCGAGGCCCAGGGGCCGGAGGAACCCGCGCAGTACGCGGTGCTGCGAGCTCTGGAAGGGGCGGTGCAGGCGCTGGCCCTGGATGAGCGGCTGCGGAGCACGTGGGGCCTGCAGCCGGGCGTGCGCAGCGCCCACGCGTTGGACGACGTGCAGAGCCTCTTGGCCGCCGTGCGGGCGCTGCCCGGGTTTGCCGAGCTTACGGACGCGCTGGAGCGTTTCGAGCGGCTGCTGCGGCCGGCGGCCGGGCGGGGGAGCCGTCGCCCGGGCAATGGGTATAAGCGCTTGGTGGGGCTCACGTGGGGCGGCGACCTTGATCGCGCCGTGCCCGAGGAGGCGGCCAAGCTCCACGACGCGGACCTCGAGGACCTTTTCCGGGAAGCTTACGAGCACCGGCGCATGTGGCAAGAGCGGTATGAAGGGGACCCGCGCCGGGCCGCAGGGCCCATCGTGTGCTGCATGGACACGTCCCGGAGCATGAACGCCCCGGCGGCTCTAGGGCGGCAACGGTTCCTCTGGGCCAAGGGGGTGGGGCTTGCCCTGCTCGACGTCGCCCGCCGCAGCAACCGCATGTTTCTCGGCCTTTGCTTTGCCGGCGAGCCGGACCTGGCGGCCTTTGAGTTCGCCCCGGGGAGTTGGCGGCCCCAAGAGGCCCTCGAGATGGCCCGCTGCGACTTTGACGGCGGCACCCACTTCCAAGCTCCGCTGCGGGAGGCCTTGGCGTTTCTCCAGCGGCATAAGAGGCCGGGGGAACAGGGTCACCTCATCTTCATCACCGACGGAGACGCGCCGTTGCCCGCGGCCTTTGCCATGGAGTTCCGGGCCGCAAAGGCCGCGGCCGGGTTTCAGATGATCTCCGTGTTCATCGACGGCTTCCACCCCGATCTGCGGGCGTTGAGCGACTACACGTTCAGCGTGCGGGCCGAGCGCATGGAGTCGTGGGAGCGTGCCGTAGCCGGCATGGGCCGCTGCCTGATGTGAGCGGCGCCGGTTCGCGTCATCCCGCGCCAATGGCATGAAATCGATTCCGCAATCAAGCCGAATAAGCCTTTGGTATTGATAAAGAGCATCTGCGATTCGATTTCACAAAACGGTGTTGATACGGAGGAATGTGGGCGTAACCGACCGAATGATTCTCTCAACGAAAAATTGTATGGGAGGGGAACGCGAGCATGCGGAGCAGCTGGTGGAAGGTCATCGCGCTTCTGTTGTCACTGTCGGTGGTGGCGCTGGCCAGCGTCGCGGCGCTGGCACAGCCGTGGACGGTCGGGATCAGCAACGGTTTCGTCGGCAGCGAATGGCGCACCCAGATGATCGAGAACTTTCTCCGGGCGGCTGAGGAGTACCAAGCCCGGGGTCTCATCGATCGGGTGATCGTGCAGAGCGCCGACGTGGACATCAACGGGCAGATCCAGCAAATCCGCAACATGATCGCGGCCGGTGTCGATGCGATCATCATCAATCCCAACTCCCAGACGGCCCTCGATGCGGTGATTGAGGAGGCCGCCATGCGCGGGGTCATCGTCATCGCCGTGGACCAGGCGGTGACGAGCCCAGACGCGCTCAATGTCGTCATCGACCAGTCCGAATGGGCGCGCATTTCCGCTCGCTGGCTGGCCGAGCAACTGGGCGGCCAGGGCAACATCGTGGTGATCAACGGCATCGCCGGCCACCCCGCCAATGAGGACCGGTGGGACGGCGCGAGCGAGGTGTTTGCGTCCTACCCGGGCATCAACGTCCTGACCGTGACCCACGCCAACTGGGACCAGGCCACCGGCCAGCAGGTCATGGCCAACTTGCTCGCCACCTATCCCAACATTGATGGCGTTTGGGTCCAGGACGGCATGGCTGAGGGCGCGCTCCGGGCTCTCCTGGCCAGCGGGCGGCCGTTGCCCTTGATGACGGGCGAGGCTCGCATCGGCTATATGCGGCTCTGGAACGAGCTGCGGGAAAGCCGCGGCTTCAACACCATCGGCGTCGTCAACCCGCCGGGCATCTCCGCGACGGGCTTGCACGTGGCCATGCAGCTCCTGCAAGGGCGCGAGCTGCGGCCTGAGGTTCTGAAGGGCAACACCTTGTTTGTCCCGATCCCGTATGCCGTCACGGCCGACAACTTCGAGGAGATCTGGAGCGCTTTCGCGGACTATCCCGACAGCTACTCCTTGGACGGCTGGCTGACGGAAGAAGAGGTGCAGGCGTACTTCAAGTAATTCGCAGCAGGGCGCTTGGCCGCGCAAACGGTGACGTCTGGGGTAAAGGGCATGGGCGGGCGTTGCGCTCGCCCATGCCGGCGCCCCATCGGCCGCCGTGAGTGGGGAGTGTAGCGGGTGCCGTATTTGACCATGTCCGGGGTCCGCAAGCGGTTTGGCGGGGTTGTCGCCTTGGACGGGGCGTCCTTTGCCGCGGAACGGGGCGAGGTGCATGCGCTCCTCGGCGCCAATGGGTCCGGAAAAAGCACCTTGAGCAAGGTGCTGACCGGCGTCGTCGCCCCCGACGAAGGGCGCATCGAGATCGACGGCCAGGAGGTCCGCATCCGAGGGCCCCAGGATACGCGCAAGTATCGCATCGCCGCGGTCTACCAGGAACTTAGTCTCATTCCCCAACTGACGGGGATGGAAAACATCCTGCTGGCGTATGAGCCGGCCAACTCCCTCGGTTTCATCGACCGGAAAGGCTTGGAGCGGGCGGTGCTGGAGGTAGCTGCCCGATTTGAGCAGGCGCTGGGTCGTCGCATCGATCTGCACCGTCCGGTGGAGACGCTGTCCCCCGGGGATCAGCAGCTCATCGAGGCGTACAAGGCGCTGGCCCGCCAACCAGAAATCCTCATCCTGGACGAGGCGACGGCATCGCTGCGCCAGGCCGAGGTGGAGGCGCTGTTCCAGGTCGTGCGGGAGCTCCGCGACAAAGGCGCTCTCATCATTTTTATCTCGCACCGGTTTCAAGAAGTGTTTGCCCTCTGCGACCGGGCCACCGTGCTGCGCAACGGGCAGACGGTGGGAACGGTGGACCTGGCCGGCGTCACCGAAAAAGACCTGGTCGATATGATGGTCGGCCGCGGGGCCGTTTCCGAGGTGCGGGAGGCCCCGACGCCGCCCAGGGACGACGTCGTCCTCCGGGTGAGGGGCTTGTGTGGGCCGCGGCTGCAGGGCGTTTCCTTTGAGCTCCGGGCGGGCGAGGTGCTCGGCCTTGGGGGGCTGCAGGGCCAGGGGCAGTCGGAGCTGCTGCGGGTACTGTTCGGTGCTGAGCAGGCGTCGGCTGGGGAGATCGAGGTCGCCGGCCGACGGGTCGTTTTTCGCCATCCGCGGGACGCTGTGCGCCACGGGTTAGCCCTTGTGCCCGGCAACCGGGCACGGGAAGGCCTTATGCTCGGGCGTCCCATCTTGGAAAATCTGACCATCGCCAGTATGCATCGGCGCCGCAGGGGTCCGGGTTTCTTGAGCGCCCGGCGGGAAAAAGAGGCGGCCGACGGGGCCGTACGCTCGTTGGGGATCAAGATTGGACATTTGTCGGGTCCGGCGTCCACCTTGAGCGGGGGCAACCAGCAAAAGATCGTCGTCGGCAAGTGGCTGCTCAACAAGCCCCGCATCATCTTGATGGACGACCCGACCAAGGGCGTGGACGTCGGCGCCAAAGCCGAGCTCTACAGGTTCATCCGTGAGCTGACCCAAGAGGGCGTCAGCGTGATTCTCAACTCAAGCGAAAACATGGAGTTGCTGGGGTTGAGCCACCGGGTGCTGGTCATGTACGAGGGCGCCATCGCCGACGTGCTCGAGGGCGATGACCTCAATGAGAATCGTCTGGTGGCCGCCGCCATGCGGGTGGGCCGACCGGCGTAGGCGGCCCGGGAGGGGAGAGCGGGTTGGCGGGCAGTGTTCTTCAAACGGCGAACCGCGGGCTGTGGCGCTCGGTCTGGGATCGGTTCCGGGTGCCCGCATGGGTCAGCTATGTGCTGCTCGCGGCCGCCGTGGGCGTCAACGCCTCCTTGCAGCCGTACTTTTTCACGCTGTACAACATCCAGTCCAACCTCAACACCTTCGTGCCTCTGGTCGCGGCCGCGGTCGGCCAGACCCTGATCATCCTGGGCGGGGGCATCGACTTGTCCCTGGGCGCCATCATCACGTTGGTGGACGTGGTGGTTGTCACGCTGATGGAGGGCAGCATAGAGCGGGTGCCCCTGGCGCTCGCGGCGGGACTGTTGGTGGGCGGTTTGTGCGGGCTCGCCAACGGCGTCTTGGCGGCATACGTCCGGCTGCAGCCCATCGTGGCCACCTTTGCCACCAGCTTTATCTGGTCCGGCTTGGCCCTTTGGATTATGCCGCGGCCGGGCGGGTCGGTCCCCAGAGCCTTTTATCGCGGCTACCGCGACGTATTTTTGGGCATCCCCGTTGCGGCGTGGATCATCCTCGGCATCATCGTCCTCTGGCTTATCCTCAAGCGCCACCGCGTCACCCGTTACATCCTTGCCGTGGGCGGCGATGAGCGGGCGGCGTACGCGACCGGCGTACCCGTGGCCAAGGCCAAGGTTGCCAGCTACGTGCTGGGCGGCTTGTTCGCAGCCCTGGCCGGCATCGGCATCGTGGCCAACACCGCCTCCGGCGATCCCTACGTAGGCGGCCCGATCACGTTGACGTCCATCACCGCCGTCGTCATTGGCGGCACCCGGCTGTCGGGCGGCGCAGGCGGCGCCGGTGGCTCCATCGCCGGAGCCATGATCCTGAGCCTTGTGGGCAACATCGTCTTCTTTGCCAACGTCGGGTCGTACTACCAAGAGCTCATCAACGGCGCTATCGTCGTGGCGGCCCTGGCGCTGGCCGGCATCCCGTCGTTGAGGAGGCGAAGCCTGTGAGTGTTCCAGCCCCGATGTTGACGGATACCAGGAGCCGCTGGATGGGCCGTCCCCTCAACCCGGTGCTGATCGCCTTCGCCATCGCGGTGCTGCTGTTTGTCGTGGGGGAGCTGGTGTCGCCCGGCTTCGCAGCCTATTCGCAGATCATCAACGTCCTGCGGGTGTCGTCGTTTTTGGGGATCATCGCCGCCGGGCAGACGCTGGTCATCTTGTCGGGAGGCGAGGGTGTCGACCTGTCCGTGGGGGCCATCGTCACCTTTGGCGCCATCGTCGCTTCACGGGTCATCGACGGCCAGGACGCCATGGTGCTGTGGGGCCTTGCCCAAGCCTTGGCCGCCGGGCTGGCCTTGGGGGCCGTCAACGGAATTCTGATAGCCTACCTCAAGGTGCCGCCCCTCATTATGACTCTCGGCATGGCCAGCGTCGTGAAAGGGCTCAGCCTCGTGTACACCAAGGGCCAGCCCAGCGGGCGGGCTGCGCCCATCATGGTCCGGCTGGTGTCCCAGGAAACCGTCTTCGGCATTCCCGGCATCCTGTGGATCTGGCTCGCGCTGATGGTCGCTCTTACCTTTATCCTGCGCCAGACCACCTTTGGCCGGTCCCTGTACGCCATCGGCGCCAACCGGCAGGCGGCCTACTTGTCCGGCGTCCCGGTCAAGCGGATGGTGGTGGCGGTCTACAGCTTAAGCGGGTTGTTGTCCGCGCTGGGCGGCTTCTTTTTCCTCGGCTACACCCAATCGGTGTTTCTCAACTTGGGCGACCGCTACGTGCTGCCGTCGGTGGCGGCGGTCGTCGTGGGCGGGACGTCGCTGGCGGGCGGTGCGGGCGGTTACGTGGGCACCGTGGTGGGATCCATCGTGCTGACGGTGCTCCAGAGCGTGCTCGTGACGCTGCGCATGGAAGAGGCCGGCAGGCAGATCGTGTACGGCATCGTGCTCTTGGCCTTGCTGGCTGCTTACGGAAGGCAATACCGGCTGAGACAGTGACGGCCGTGGTGCCGCACGTCCAGGCCTTTGGAGAGGAGACTCAAGGATGGGCAAGCGCATCGGCGTAGGGATTATCGGCAGCGGTTTCATCGCCAATTTCCATGTCCGCAGCTGGCAAGGGGTGCGGCACGGCGACATCGTCGCCATCGCGGCCCGCAATACGGTGACCGGGCCGCAGTTGGCCCATTTGTGCCGCGACCTCGATGTCGGCGATCCTAAGGTATACGACGATATCCGGGCCATGGTGCGACAGAGCGACGTAGACGCCGTGTGGGTCACGGTGCCTAACCACATCCGGGTCGAAACCATCGAGACCATTGTGGAAGAAGTCAAGGCAGGCCGCTCCAAGGTAAAGGCCATCGCGATGGAGAAACCGCTGGCCCGCAACGCACGGGAAGCCAAGCGCATCCTGCAGCTGGTGGAGGAGGCGGGCCTGCTCCACGGCTACCTGGAAAACCAGGTGTTCGCGCCGTCGGTGGTGCGTGGTCGCGAGATCCTCTGGCGCCGCGGTGCCGCACTGGCGGGCCC
>LZRQ01000059.1 GCA_002159155.1 Firmicutes bacterium ZCTH02-B6 | reverse complement strand
GGCCAAGACCGAGACAGAGCACCGCCAAGACGGTGCGGACCGGCCCCGCCAGCGGCGCCTGGAGGCCTGGCGCCGCTGCAGCTAGCCCGCGTGACAGCGCACCGGCGAAAAGGAAAACGACCGGCGGCGGAACCTTGAGCTCCACCATCATCCCTCCGTCGAGACGCCTCATCGGGAACGATATGCTTCCTCTCCAACGCCCCGCTTCCTGCCCGCGCGGCAGGAAGAACCCCAGGCGGGACCGGGTTGCGCTTGCAATCTGGAGGGTGTACAATGGCGGCAGAAATTCGCCGGGCCCCGTGCCGCCGGCGAGAGCGCTTGCCGAGGAGGAGACGCCAGTGCACCTAGTTGGGACGACGCTGACCGTGTCACACCACGTGGGGTGGGATTCGGCCGGTGGTCGTGCGGGTGTGCTGGGTCCATCTCGCTTTACTGCTGACTCGTAACTCTAACACCAAATTCAGCTAGCCCAGCCTCCAGCATAAGACCCGAGAGCGTTCTCACCCCCGAGTCGACGGACGAGGGGGTTTCATCATGTCCAGTAACCTCAAGACGTTGGTCCAGGTGGATCGGCTGGGAATCGCCTACGGATTCCGCCGCATTTTTTCCGGCGTCAGCTTTCACCTCAAGGCCCGCGAGCGGGTAGCTCTCGTGGGCCGCAATGGAGCCGGCAAGACGACCTTGCTGCGCGTCCTCGCCGGGCTTGAGCGTCCGACCGAAGGCGCGGTCCTGTGGTTTGTGGACCGCCCGGTCGTGGCCTACCATCCCCAGGAGCCCGACAGCGATCCCGCTCTCCCCGCGTATGAGCACATTCAGCGGGCTGCGGCTGTCAACCCGGCCGCCCCTGTCGACCTGTGGGGCTGGTGCCGCCGCTGGGGACTGCGGAAAACCGACCTTGAGCGCCCCTTTGGCCAGCTGAGCGGCGGCCAAAAGACGCGCGTCAGCCTGCTCGCCCGCACGCTGACAAGGCCGGACTTGCTTCTCTTGGACGAGCCCACCAACCATCTGGACCAGGAGGGCTTGCGGTGGCTGGAAGAGTTCGTGCTTCATTTCCGGGGAAGCCTTCTCGTGGTCTCCCACGACCGGGCGTTCCTCGACCGGGTGGCCGAGCGCATACTCGAGCTCACTGCCGACGGTGTGCGGGAATACTCCGGCAGCTATACCGACTACCGCGCCGCCAAGGAAGCCGCCCTCAGGCGCCAAGAGCAGTTGCATGCAGCACAGCAGCAACGTATCAAGCAACTGGAGGAAGCCATCCGGCGCCAGCAGGCGTGGGCGGACAAGGCCCACCGGGAAGCCGGCAAGAAGAGCGACGTACGGGCGGCGGTGCCGGCGGAGCGGGCCCGGGCCAAAAGACTGGCCAAGGCGGCCAAAGCCCGCATTCGACGCCTCGAGCGTATGAAGGAGGAGCAACTGCCGCGGCCCCGGCGTGACCCGGTCATCCGTGGCCTGCACTTGTCTGGTGCCGGGCGCAACCCAACGCTGGTCGTGGCCGAGGGGCTCGGCAAGCGATTCGACCGTTGGCTGTTCCAACACGCCACGTTCAGCGTGGACCGGGGAGACAAGATCGCCCTCATCGGGCCCAACGGGGCCGGCAAGACAACGCTCATTCGGATCCTCTGCGGTGTGGAAGAGCCGTCAACGGGAAGACTGTGGAAATCGCCGTCCTTGCGGATTGGATTGCTGGATCAAGAAGTCCAATGGCTCGATCCCGGGCGCACGGTGCTCGAAGAGTCCTTGTCGGTCCTCGCCCGGCGCACGCCGGAAGATGCCACTCGTGTCCGCACCCTCCTCCATCACTTCCTTTTCGATAACGACGACCTGCATAAGCTCGCGGGCAACCTGAGCACCGGCGAAAAGAAGCGGCTGGCCCTCCTCAAGCTGGTGCTCAGCGAATACAACTTGCTGATCCTCGACGAGCCCCTGGAGCACTTGGATGTTGAAACCCGGGAGAAGCTGGAAGAGGTCCTCGCGGCCTACGAAGGGACGCTGCTCTTCACGTCGCACGACCGCTGGTTTCTGCGGCGCGTGAGCACCAAAGTGCTCGCGATCGAGGGAGCCACGATCATCCAATACCCGGGCGGCTACGACGAGTATGAGCCGCGGCAAGCGGCTTCAAATGGGGGACACGGCGATGGAACGCCGTCCAAGGAAGAGCGGCTGCTGATGGAAACGCGGCTGGCGTACTTGAGCGCGTCCCTTGCCCAAGTGGCCAAGGACGATCCAGCTTACGCGGCTTTGGAAGCCGAATACCTGGCGCTCGCCCGCCGGCTCAGGCAGCATCGCTAGCCCGCCGGCACGATCCCCTACTGCAGCCACCGTCCGCAGCCGGTGTATTTTCTCGGGCTTCCGGCGATCTGTACGACAACCGAGGCGGGAAACGCCTCGCCGCTCATGGAATCGAAGCAGGCGCCCGGCGTAATGGTGACTGTCAGCTGCACGGCTCCGTAGTCCTCGTTGGTGCGATAGACGATGGCCTGTCCATCTTGGCCGTGTTCGGCAGAGGAAATCGGTGTCGTGATGCGGGTGTCCCCGTAGTCGAGCAGCAACTCGATGCGCTCGCCGTCCCAAATGTCGGCCATCCACCCGGGCTCCTGCCCAATCGCGCGGAAGCCAACGCCGGCCCGGCGGGCCCGTTCCCACGGGTCGACGGCACGGTCCTGCGCCTGCGCTAAATAGACCAGCCCGTTGAACTCCAACCGCGCCACGCCGCCCGCGACGGTCAACTGTGTCTCCCCGTCGCTATAGCGGACGACAGCGCGCGCGGAAACCTGGGGCAACGTGATGTCCCGGCCGTCCGCAAAGAGCAGCCGGACGGAGCCGTCGCCAAATGCCGCGGTGAAATCCACCGGGTCGGCGACGAAACGCACCGTGGCGGGGGCGCTGGCCTCAGACCCCGCGGCAGTCGAACCGAGCCACACCAAGAAGAGGCCAAGGACAGCAAACCTGGCCAACGACAACACCTTCTCTACTGAAAGACTCCTCTCTCCTGCGCTTTCAAGATAGGTCAGACATCTCGGCCGGCACGTCTTCACGCTCATTCAGATTTTCGCCGGACGTGTCTCGGACGTCCTCCTGGCCTGGCACCAGCACCAAAGCAGCGGAGACGTGATGGTTCACGTCCCGCCCGAGTTCCATCGGACCAGTTGGCCGGCACCCTCTCCCTGGTCCCAGAGCCCCTACCCGCAGGAGACGAGCGTCCTCCCACAGAACACACGGCAACAACTGGCGCGAACCCCAGTCCGCGCTACCGCCGTAAGGGGGTAAGACCGTGCACGCCGCACGCGGAGGGCCGGGGCGCTGCGGCCGCCTTTCGTCGGCAACGGCCCTGGTGGTGGTCTTAGCTGCCTGGCTGCTGTTCTCCGCCTTATTCGATGCGCCGACGGCCTCGGCTCAATCCTTTATCGACGACTTGCTAAGCGGTTTCGAGGTGATGATCGGCCAGTCGGTGTATGCGGACGTGGTGGCGGAGTACGGTCCGCCCATCCGCCTGCCAGAAGGGCGCCAGCGGTGGGTGGAACGCATCTTCGGCGACGTAGTCGGCCAGGCGCGCCGGAAGAATATCACATACCAGTTGACTATCCTTGACAGCCCGGTGGTCAACGCCTTCGCCGCCCCCGGGGGTTACATTTTCCTCACCCGCGGCATCCTCGCCTACATCGGCGACGACGCCGACGCCCTGGCCAATGTCCTCGGGCACGAGATCGCCCACGTGGAGCAGAAACACGGTATGAATACCATTGGGCGCCGGCTGGGCCTCAGCCTCGTCCTGCAGCTGCTTTTCGGGGACGCGCGGCAGCGAAACGAAGCCATCTACAGCGCGGCGGTCCTTGTCACGGAACTCGTGAGTCTCGGATGGAGCCGGGAGCAGGAGCACGAATCCGATGACGTCGGACAGCGTCTGGCGTTCGCGGCCGGGTACGATCCGATGGGCATGGTGCGTTTCTTTGAGCTTCTTCAGAACCTGGAAGGCGAGGAAGTGCCGTTCCTCGAGTTCCTGCGCACCCATCCCCTCACGTCGGATCGCATTGCCAGGGCCCGCGCCAGGGCCGAAGAGTTGCGTCGGGGAGCGGCCCTGCCCGATGACACCAGAGCCGTCGCGAGCGCGCCGCTTTAAGCCCGCCGGTGTGGTCCGCCGGCCCCTCTGCGGTTTGGTCCAGGAACTGTATAGTCAATTGCAAACCGTTGGAAAGAGCCTAAACCCGCTTCTTCCCCAGAAGGAGACGTCACTTCCACCTAGAAGTGGACATTTTAATACTTCCAGCTCCCAGGCAGCCGGCTTGTCGGAGGGCATTCACCATGCTGCGGCAGCGCCGCGGTTGTACCCTGCCGTGAGACCCGCGCACTGGGGTCTCCTGGTGGACGTGTGCGCTCGCCCCCGGCGCTGACGTACCCGGCTGCCGGACGAGCGTCGCCCTTGCCACCGCAAAACTAATATGCACGAAGGAGCCGAGGCAACGTTGTTGCGAGTCTTGAGACGCCCGTGGTTGCTGTTGGCTGTTGTTGCCGTCGTCGCCATGGCGGCGGCCGCCCAGGCAGCCCCCATCCGTGTGGGGGTTACGCAGATCGTCGAACACCCCTCGTTGGACCAGGCCCGGCAAGGCTTCATCGACCGCATGACTGAGCTGGGCTACGTGGAAGGCGTCGACGTCGTTTACGACATCCAGAGCGCGCAGGGCGACCTGGCGACCGCGCAGACCATCGCCCGCAAGTTCCAGGCTGAGGGTGTGGATCTGATCCTCGCCATCGCCACCCCGACGGCCCAAGCCGCAGCCCATCTGATCAAGGACATCCCGATCTTGATCACCGCCGTGACGGATCCCGTGGCGGCGGACTTGGTGGAAAGCATTGCCCGGCCGGGGACTAACGTCACCGGCACGTCAGACTTGACGCCTGTGCGGGCCCAGCTGGAGCTGCTCAAGGAGATCGTCCCGCGTGCTACGCGCGTCGGCGTGCTGTACAACGCAGGCGAGGTCAACTCCGTGGTCCAGGTGGAGATCGCCCGCGAGGCCGCGGCCGACTTGGGCCTGCAGCTGGTAGAAGCCACCGCAGCCAACTCCAATGAGGTGCTCCAGGCGGCCCAGTCGCTGGTCGGCCGGGTCGACGCCATCTACGTGCCGACAGACAATACCGTCGTGTCAGCGCTGGAGTCCGTCGTGCTGGTGGCGGAGCGGGCGCGCTTGCCGCTCATCGCCGGTGAGGCGGACAGCGTCGCCAAAGGAGCCCTGGCCACGGTCGGCATCGACTACTACCAGTTGGGCCGCCAGACGGCAGACATGGCCGTCCGGGTGCTGAACGGAGCGAGCCCTGCGGAGATACCGATCGAGTACTTGAGCGAGCAGAGCGTGGTGCTCAACTTGGGTGCGGCGCGCCGCATGAACGTCCAAGTCCCCGATTCGGTCATCTCCAAGGCAGTCCGGATCATCGAAGAATAGCGTTTGCGGTGGAGGGGTCGTTGGAGGGTGGAAGGCCTTGAACGGCCTTCCACTCTTTTTTCGAGCCCGCCAATGCAGGATATGCCGATCCTGAGCGGGATCGGCCGGGAAGGATGTAGCAGCTTTGAGCTGGTTTGCCCTCAGCGGGTCCATTGAGCAAGGGCTAGCCTACGGCGTGCTGGCCCTTGGGGTCTACCTCACCTTTCGCGTCCTGCAGTTTGCCGACTTGACGGTGGACGGGAGCTTCCCCTTGGGAGCGGCGGTTGCAGCGACGCTGATCGTCAGCGGAACTTCCCCCATCGTTGCGATCTTGGTCGCCTTTTTCGCGGGGATGCTAGCGGGAGCCGTCACAGGTCTCATGCATACCAAAATGCGCATCGCGGGGCTGCTGGCCAGCATCCTGACCATGACCGCGCTGTACTCGGTCAACCTGCGCATCATGGGCCGGCCCAACGTCCCTCTTCTGCGCCAGCCGACCCTCTTTACCAACTTGTCGGACTGGGGCTTCAACCACCCGCTCCAGGCGCTGATTGTCTTTGGGGTGTTGGTGGTCGTGGTCAAGCTGGGCATCGACTGGTTCCTCAGCACCGAAATCGGACTCGCGATGCGCGCGACGGGCGACAACCCGGCGATGATCCGCAGCCTAGGCGTGGACACCGATGGTATGATCGTCTTGGGTCTCGCCTTCTCCAACGGCCTTGTGGCCCTCGCCGGCGCGATGATGGCGCAGTACCAGGGGTACGCCGACGTGGGGATGGGTCTCGGTACCATCATTACGGGCCTGGCATCTGTCATCCTTGGCCACGCCCTCATCCGGCCTTCCACCGTCTTCCGGGCGACACTTGGCGCCGTCATCGGGGCGGTCCTCTATCGCCTGGCCATCTACTTTGCGCTGGGAGCCGGTTTCGCGCCCACCGACCTGCGCATCGTCACGGCTGCCATCGTGGTCCTGGCCCTAGCGGGGCCGGCTTTGAAAGAGCGCTTCTCCAGCCGCAAGGGGCCGACCGACCAGGAGCTGGACGCTCTGACCCAGGCAAGCCCCAGTGGGACCGTATCCGGGTCCGCGGCCACGGCCGGAAAGGAAGGAATGTAAGCCGTGCTCGTGTTGGAAAAGGTGACTAAGACTTTCCCGGTGGGTGGCGGCAGCGTCAAGGTGGCCGTCAACCGTGTGGATCTGACCATTGAGAAAGGCCAGTTTGTGACCGTGATCGGCAGCAACGGCGCGGGCAAGTCGACGCTCCTCAACCTCATCGCCGGACGTTACCTGCCTGACCGTGGCCGGATCGTCCTGGACGGCGTCGACATCACCCGCTGGAGCGAGCACCGGCGGGCCAGGTTCATCGGGCGCGTCTTCCAGGATCCACTCCAGGGCACCGCGGCTTCCATGACCATCGAGGAAAATTTGAGTATGGCCGAACGGCGCGGGCAGCGACGCACTCTAGCCCGTGGCGTGACGCGAAGCGGCCGCTCCCGCTATCGTGAGCTCTTGGCTCCGCTCGGACTAGGTCTTGAGAGCCGGCTCCAGAGCGAGGTTGGCCTTCTGTCAGGTGGCCAGCGCCAGTCGCTGTCGCTGATCATGGCCACCATGACCCGCCCGTCGCTCTTGCTCCTTGATGAGCATACAGCCGCGCTGGATCCCAAGACGGCCAAGCAGGTACTCGACCTCACGACCCGGATCGTGGGCGAATACGGCCTAACCACGCTGATGGTCACCCACAACTTGGAGCACGCCCTGCGCATTGGTGACCGCACCATCATGATGCATGAGGGCGGCGTGGTCCTCGACCTTTCCGGGCCCGAGCGTACCCGCATGACGGTACAGGATCTGCTGCAGGAGTTTACCCGCGTACGCGGCGCCGACCTCTTGGACGACCGCTTGCTGCTCACCTGAGCGCCGCCAGCCGTGCGTGTGCGGCCGGGACGTGTCTCCACTGTTGCGCCCAGCCGTACCCGCTGCCCGGCGGCGTGTCTCCTCTCCGCTAGAGCGACGGCGTTGCGGTGAGCCGCTCTGCCTCCGTGGGCCACTGTTGCAGTGCGGGACATATCCCCCTACGGCACGCGAGATGTTTTAAAATAGGCTCCGTTAAGAGCGCCGGCATCCCGGCCCCAACAGAGCTTTTGCAGCCAGCGCCGGATGAGGGGGGTCCCCTATGTCAGGCACCGAAACACCAGCAGCAAACCGCCTTGAGCAACAGTTGCGTTTCTTGCGCGAGATCGACAAACTCAAGGCCATCGTCCGTCGCAACTGGCTGCTGGATGGATCGCGGCGCGAAAACGCCGCCGAGCATTCGTGGCACCTGGCTGTCGCAGCTATGGTCCTGGCCGAACTGGCCCCCAACCCGTCCCTCGATCTCGGCCGGGTGTTGCGCATGCTGCTCATCCACGACATCGTCGAAATCGACGCAGGCGACCATTTTTACTACAACGACAACGCCCAGGAACAGCATGAGCAGGAGAAGCTGGCGGCCCAGCGCCTGTTTGGCCTCCTGCCACCCGACCAGGCACAAGCGTTTCGCGCCCTCTGGGAGGAGTTTGAGGATGGACGGACGCCTGAGGCGGCCTTCGCCCGGGCCCTCGATCGCTTCCAGCCCCTCTACGCAAACTGCCTGCTGGACGGGGGAACGTGGCGGGAGTTCGGCGTCACCCGGGCCGACATAGAGACCCGCTCCGCTCCTCTCGTCCAACGCGGCGCCCCGGCCCTTTGGGAGCACTGCCGACGGCTGCTGGATGACCTATCGGCCCGAGGTCTCCTGCCGGCCGAGCGCTCTAGCCAGGCGTCTCGCACCAGTGAACCGCACTGCCCCACCTGCAGTGTCGAGCGTGAGCCCTCGCCAGGGCCGTAGCCGATCATCGCGACGGATAGCTGGGCATTCGCCAGGAAGCCAGTATCGCTAAGGTCAACAGCAACACCGCGTTGGCCGCCGCTGGCAGCTCAAAGCCACGGCCACTGGTCACGAGCTTGCCGAGCTCCCACAGCCGTTCAAAGGCCAAAAACCAGAGGACAAAGGCCACTATAAGCCGAGCTTCCCACCACCACACAATCCGGTTCCCCGACACAATCCTTCCCCCCGCTGGCACCTTACGCTTTCTTCGCAAGGGGTTAAGAGGGCGGCGGGACTATGCCCGCCGCCCTACGGACTCCTCCTTGGTCCCTGTCAGAGGCCGAGGCTCTCGCGCACCGGCGCCCAGACGTACTTGTCCAGCGCCGGTTCGATGACGTTGTTCCAAGCGCTTTCGGCCAGCTTCACGCCGACCCAAACAGCGGCAGCCCGCGCAGCCACAAGGGCGACCCCGCCAATGGGCAGCGCCTTTCCAGTCACCTCCTGCAGCGTTTCATCAGTTAGCTCTTCGCCAACCGGCAGCACGACGCTAGCCGCGGCAGCCTGGGCCGAAGCCCGTCCCAGCTGCCCCATGGGCAGCCCGGCCACGATCAGGGCAACCACCAAACCGACGGCGACAATCCGACGGGTATTTCGCATGGACGCCACCTCCTTGATGAGTTGCACCCAATGGCGCTGCGCGCAGCTCACCTTGAGGTGTGTTTTCAATGTAGCCTGCGGGAAGGCGGCGCGTCATCCCGCGTTTCGCGTGAAACGGTGCCGAAGCACGGGAAGGCTTTCAGTCCCGCAAGGGAGAGAACATCGCGACCCGCAATTGATCCAAATTTGGTATACTATCCCTGTGTTACCTAACATCTGACAGCACTCGGCGCGGCACGCCACCACAGGGGGTTCGGTCGTGGCTCGGGTACGCCTGTTGATCGGAACTCGCAAGGGCGCATTCCTACTCACCGCGGACGCGTCGCGGAGCGCGTGGCCCGTCGAGGGACCTCTGTTCGAGGGATGTGAGGTCCTTCACCTTCAAGCGTCTGCCCTCGACCCCGACCGGCTCTAGGCGTCGGTGTGGACACCGTGTCATGGCAGTTCCGGCGCGCGTGGACCATCAAACCCGTTGCCACTCCCGATGTCGACGAGACGCTGCTCGCTGGGGTGGAGGACGCCGCCCTGTTTATGTCGGTGGACGACGGCGCCACCTGGATGGAACGACATACCCTGCGCCATCATCCCAGTCACGCGGACTGGGAACCGGGCGCGGCTGGGTGTTGCCTGCACACGATTGTCACGCATCCGGTAAATACCCAGCGGCAGTACGCTGCCATCTCGGCAGCCGGCGTTTTCCGCACCGACGACGGCGGCAACAGCTGGTGCGCCGTCGACAAGGGCCTGCGGGCCGACTGGATCGCCGATCCTGACAACACGGAGGCCGGGGACTGCCTGACCGGCATTGCTATATCAACGTCCTGCGGGGCGCGATGGCCGTCGACCAATTGGACCCGTGCGGCGTGTACTTCGGCACCACGGGCGGCCAAATCTTCGGATCCCGCGACGCCGGCGACCGCTGGGCGCTGCTGGCCGACAACCTGCCGCGGGTGCTGTCCGTCGAGGCTCAAACGCTGGAGGACTGAGGCACGTGCCCCGAGTGACGGTTGTTCTCCCGTGGCACCTGGCGCAA
Source organism: Firmicutes bacterium ZCTH02-B6 (assembly GCA_002159155.1). Lineage (GTDB taxonomy): Bacteria > Bacillota > Limnochordia > Limnochordales > ZCTH02-B6 > ZCTH02-B6. The sequence continues at coordinate 7,148 of LZRQ01000059.1, read as the reverse complement.
CTCATCAAGTCCGCCCGTACATCCGTGCCATTGCGGGCACACAGGACATTACGTCTGCAGGGCTGGAAGCGCGGTTGCCTCCCGAATGCCTTGCAGGCGCCGAACCCGTCCGCCTGATCGGGGCCATCGCGGGCGGAAGGGCCACTCTGGACGACAGGAGGAAAAAAGCGATGGATTGGCAAGGGCTGCTCAAGAACCAGTGGCAGTTGAGCACATACCGGCTCCAGAGATCGGTGGAAGACGTGACGCCGGATGAAGCTACGGCTCGCCCGCAGGACCTAGCCCCCATTGCCTGGCAAGTGGGCCACGTATCCTACTATGACGCGATGCTGCTGAAACGAGCCGGGCTGCCGGTGGACATCCCGCCCGAGCATGAGGAACTCTTCCCCATAGGCACCGATGGCCGCGGCCAGCTGCCGCCGCTGGCAGAGTTGGTGCAGGTGTTCCGCGCCCGCAGCGAGCGCATCGCGTCGCTGCTCGAGGACCCGGCCGCTCTCGCCCGGCCGACGCACGGAACGGCCAACTACAGCACATTGGCCGAGGGCGTCATGTACGTCATCGGTCACCGGGGCTACCACCTGGGCAAGATCATGACGCTGCGGGCGCTGCTAGGCAAGCCGCGCCTCACGTAGGCGGGTCGTGCGCGTTTCACCCGCCGATGGCGTGCATGGTCCGCTCCGGCTTCACAAAGCCTTCACGGTTAATCAGGTGGCCAGCCCACTTGTTGGCCACGGCCTCACTAAAAACGGCCGCAATGTCCGCGTCCGAACCGCCTCCCCGCAACACCGCCCGTACGTCGTACTCGTCCAACGCGAACAGGCAGTTGCGGAGCTTCCCGTCGGCCGTAAGGCGCAACCGGTCGCAGTGGCCGCAGAAAGGCTCGGTCACCGACGCGATGACACCGATCTCGCCTTGCCCGTCTTTGAAACGCCAGCGACGGGCGGGGTCGCTCTTGTCGTGCTCCACGGGCTCCAGCGGTGCCACCGCCTGTACTCGCGCAATGATTTCGTGAGCCGGCACTACAAGCGATTCGTTCCAGACGCTGCCGTTGTCCAGCGGCATGAATTCGATGAAGCGGACTACGAGGGCGCGGCTGCGGGCCTGGGCGGCAAACGTCTCAACCTCGTCGTCGTTGTAGCCCCGCATCACCACCATATTAACCTTGACTGGCTCAAGCCCCGCGGCCACCGCCGCACCGATGCCGGCGAGCACCTCGCGCAGGTAATCCCGCCGGGTGAGGAGCACGAACCGGTCGCGGTCCAACGTGTCCAGGCTTATATTGATCCCGGAGAGTCCCGCGCGTTTTAGGGCCGCGGCTTTGGCGGGAAGAAAGTAGCCGTTGGTGGTCATGCTGACGGCGCGCAAGCCGGGGATAGATACCAGCCGCTCAACCAGGCGCTCCACGTCCCGGCGCACCAGAGGCTCGCCGCCGGTCAGGCGCACCTTTTCGATGCCCAGCTGGACGGCCACCCGCGTCACCCGCTCGATTTCTTCGTACGTCAACAGCTCCGCCCGGTCTTTAAACTCCGCTTCTTCCGGCATGCAGTAGACGCAGCGGAAGTTGCAACGATCGGTGACGGAGATCCGCAGCTTGCGGGCGCGGCGGCCGAAGCGGTCCACCAGCACGGGGCTCACCTCCCCGCGGCGCCCAGCCCACCAAAGCGAAGGGCGCGTGGCGCAACGGTTTCTTAAGCCCCAGAGTAAACGGTCCGCACGGGCATGTCAAACGGCCAGCCGGGAGGGTAATTTGCCCGCGTCGACGTCAGTCTTAGCCTTTGGGCGGCGGCGGGTCGCTGGCCGGGAAGCTTTGCTGCACCACGTCGTCGTAATCGACGCCGTCCCGGCCTTCTCCCCGCTTCGCCCGGCCAGCCGACGGCTCTAGGCTGCCGCCTGGGCGGTCCGCCCAAGGTTTCGCGTTCCGGGCGTCAGCGGCCGTTGCGTCCTGGGAGCGATCAAGCAGTGGCCGACGCTTCGTCACCGGCATCCCGTCCCGTCAAAATGTTGTGCCGGAGGAGGGCGGCGCTGTTATGGTTCCCAAATCGGGACCGCTTACGCCGGGGGCTGCCGGGTTGCGCAGCAGGAGCTGGATTTCGTCCCCCGTCAGCGGCCGGTATTCCCCGGGTGCGAGAGCCGGGTCGAGCCAGAGACTGCCGATGCGCAGCCGCCGCAATGCCGTGACCCGCAGCCCAAAGGCGGCAAACATGCGCTTGATCTGATGATACTTTCCCTCCGTCACCACAACCCGCGCCTCCCCAGGCTGCTCGACGCGCTCGATGACCAGCCGGGCGGGCAACGTGACGTACCCATCATCCAGGCGCACGCCGGCTGCAAACGCCTCCACCAGCGATGGCGAGACGGAGCCGTCCAGACGCGCCCAGTATTCCTTCTCCACCGCGTGCCGAGGGGAGATCAGGCGGTGGCAAAGCTGCCCGTCTTCGGTCAGGATCAGAAGCCCCTCCGTGTCCTTGTCCAGGCGTCCTGCGGGCACCACCTTGCGGGCCACGGCGGCGGGCAACAAGTCCAGCACCGTCCGGGCGGCCGCGTCGCGGGTGGCCGTGATCACGCCCCGGGGCTTGTTGAGCATGAGAGTGACCGGATCCTCCGCACCCGTTTCTAGCGCCCTTCCGTCCACCGCTACCTGATCGATGTTGGGGCGGATATGGCGGCCCGGGTCCCGCACGGTCACCCCGTTGACAGACACACGGCCTCGCTTGATCAAAGTGCGGGCGTCGCGGCGGGTCCCAAGCCCGGCTTCCGCCAGGACCCGGTCCAGCCGCACCGGACGGGGCAACCCCCCGTGTTCAGCGACCATCCCGTGCGCCTCCTTCGTCCTGGCCGGACGCTTCGATCGCACACGCTTGCGCCCTCCTCGGTTTCCGCCGGGCTTCGGGCGGGCGGCGGAAACCGCTCCCTAAGCAGCAAGCGGGCAGGGTTTCCCCTGCCCGCTCCAAGCGCCGGCAGCCAGGACAGAATACCCTACTCCAGCGCTGCCCGCACTTCCTCCACCATCTGGGCCACGGAGATCAGGCCGCCGCCGGAGAGGTACCACACCGCGGGGTCAAGGTACACGATGTTACCGTTTTGATATGCCTTGGTCATCTTGACCAGGTCGTTTTCGATGGTGGCCTTGGCCGCGCCCTGTCCCCCGATGGCCGCCGTCCGGTCGACGACAAACAGGTACTCAGGGTTCTTGTCCAGGACGTACTCAAACGTCACGCTCTGGCCGTGGGTACTCACCACAATCCCCGGGTCGACCACGGGGAAACCTAGCTCATCATGAATGATCCCGAACCGAGAGCGGGCACCGTAAGCACTGATGCGGCCTTCATTGTGGAGCACGATCAGCGCCGGTCCGGCCTTTTCTTCCGCCTTGGCGCGGACCTCCGCGACGGCCCGCAATATTGCGCTCAGTTCCGCCTCGGCTTGCTCTTCCTTGCCGAAAATGGTCGCCAACGTGCGTACATTTTCCACAAAGGAGTCGACGTAGCGGTTGTAGTCCACGCTCACGTATATCGTGGGCGCAATGGCCACGAACTCCTCGTACATGGCTTGCTGACGGCCGGAGATGATGATCAGATCGGGCCGGGCCGCGTACACCCGCTCAAAGGCAGGTTCCGTCAGGCTGCCCACATTCGCATATTCATTTCCCTGGTACTTGGCAAGATACGACGGCAGCCCTTGCTTGGGCAGACCTACTACCGGGACGCCCAGCCGGTCCAACGTCTCCAGGGCGCCAAAGTCAAACACCACTACCCGCTGCGGCTGTTTGGTGAGGACCGTTTCCCCAAGGTCATGCCGGATGACCAGCGGCCGGGACCAGTCATGGCCCGCGGCCAACGCCATTCCGCTTATACCGATCGCCAGCACGAAGGCCAGCGCCGTCACCAGCGCCTTCTTGCGCATATCATGGCTCGCCTCCTATCCGTTTGCACTGCTTGGATCAGGTTCGCTTCAGTGAACCCCTGCTTGCTTATTTGAGCCGCGGTGCGATCGCGCCTTGCGCAACGTGGCCGTTGGCCGCCAGCTGCTCGGCTTCGGCGAAATATACGCACACGCGGCAAGAGTGGATCTCGCCGACGGCGACGTCGATGCCAAACACGTTCTTGAGAATGGCCGGCTCCATCATGTCCTGAGCCGGGCCGTCAAAGGCCACGCATCCCTCCTTGAGCGCCACCACCCGGTCGGAGTAGTAAGCCGCCAGGTTGACGTCGTGCATCACGACTACTACGGACCGGCCTTCTTCCTCCACGAGGCGGCGCAGCAGTTTCATCACCTGGACGGCGTGTTTCATGTCCACGTTGTTGAGCGGCTCGTCCAGGAAGACGTAGTCGGTTTCCTGCGCGACGACCATGGCGATGAACGCCCGCTGGCGCTGCCCGCCGCTCAGCTGGTCCAGCAACTTATGCTGAATGTCCCCCAGCTCCATCGCCGCCAGGGCCCGGTCGACGGCCTCCTCGTCCGCCTTGGTGAGGCGCCCGTGCGAATACGGAAACCGCCCGAAGCTCACCAGTTCCCGTACGGTCAGGCGCAGCGGGACGTGGTTGAACTGACGGAGAACCGAGATGCGCCGCGCCAGCTCCCGGCTGTCGTAGCGGGCCAAGGGCCGCCCGTCCAAACGGACCTCACCTGCGTCGGCGGGCACGAGCCGGGTCATGATGGACAGCAGCGTACTCTTCCCGGCGCCGTTGGGGCCGATAAAGGACGTCAGCTGGCCAGGCTCCACCGTCACAGAAACCTGATTTAGCACCGTCCTAGGGCCGTAGCGCTTCACGATCGCGTGCGCCTCTACCATGCCGCTCGCTCCTTCAGCAAAAGGTACATGAACAGCGCTCCCCCGGCGAAGTTGATGAGCACCGGCAGGGGTACCGAAAACACGAACACATGCTCCAAAAGGAGTTGGCCACCCACCAGCGCGATGATGCCGCCCAAGCCGGCACCGACCATCAACGGCCCCCGGCGGTACGTGTCCAAGAGCTCATAAGCCAAGTTGGCGACAATTAGGCCTAGAAACGTGATGGGCCCCACCAAGGCCGTACTCACCGCGATGAGCAGAAACACAGCGATGAGTAGCCGGCGCACCGCCCCCTGGTAGTCGACCCCGAGGCTTACCGCGTGGTCGCGGCCCAATGCCAGGACGTCCAAGTATCGCAACGTCGGTGCCGCCCACGCGAGAACCGCGATGGTCATGAGTGCCGCGGGCCATAAGAGCCCGACGGTGATACGGTTGAAACTGGCAAACATCCGGCTCTGGATGATGAGGAACTCATTAGGGTCGATGAGCACCACAAGAAACGAGGCAAGGCTGTCAAACAACGTGCCGGCCACTACGCCGATGAGCAGCATGACATAGATGTTGGCGCGCTTTCCGTCGAAGAAAAGCCGGTGCAACGCCACGGCGAACACCGCCATGGCTCCGGTGCACAAGAGGAAGTTAGTGCGGAGATTGCTCACCCACGGGTGGGACGAGCCAAGGGTATAGATCAAAGCCGACTGGATGAGGACATAAAGCCGATCCAGGCCCATGATGCCCGGGGTTAAAATGCGGTTGGCGGTGATAGACTGGAAGATCACCGTCGATATACCGATGACGATGCCCGACAAGGCCATGGCCCCGGCGCGCACCGCCCGCCTGGGAAGCACGTATCCCCACAAACCGGCAGCGTTGATGACCATAAAGAGCCCGATCAGCACCACGGCTGCCACGGCAAGCCCGGCAATGGGGCGGGATACCGACCTGCGGACGCTGGGGGAAACCGCCGCCTCAGCCTGCATGGGCCGTCCTCCTCACGATCAGGAACAGGAACATGACGCTTCCCAACACGCCAAGGGTGACGTTGATGGGAATCTCGTATGGGAAAATGAGCCAGCGCCCCAGCAGATCGCAAGCCAGGGTGACAACGGCCCCCAAAAGGACCGTCACCGGTAGATGCCGACGCAGGTTGTCGCCCCAGAGAATGGAAACCAGGTTCGGCACAATGAGCCCCAGAAAGGGCAGCGTACCTACGGTCACCACCACGACGGCGGTGGTGGAGGCTACAATACCCAGGCCCAAGTTGACGACGGCCCTGTAGCTCAGGCCCAGGTTGGTGGCCACGTCCTCTCCCATGCCGGCGATAGTAAATTGGTTCGCATACAGATAGGCCAACACCAATGCAGGCACGACCGCGTACAACAGCTCGTAGCGCCCGCGCATCATCAGGGAAAAATCACCCAGCAGCCACGATGAGACGTTTTGCACCAGGTCATACTGAACCGCGACGTAGGTGGCTGCGGAGCCGATGATCCCACCGTACATCATCCCCGCCAGCGGGATGAACACGGGGTCGCGCAGTTTAATCCGCTCGAGCATCCTCATGAACGCCCACGTGCCGGCCCAGGCAAAGGCGAGAGCGACCAGCATGCGCACGAGCGGCGGTGCGGCGCCAAAAAAGAGCATCGACACAAGGATCCCAAGCCTGGTCGCGTCCAGCGTGCCGGCGGTGGTCGGTGACACAAACCGGTTTTGAGCCAGCCGCTGCATGATGAGCCCACACACGCTCATGCTCATCCCCGCCAGCAAAATGCTCAGCAGGCGGGGAATCCGGCTCAGGACCAGCACCCGCACCTGGACGTCGCTGAGCCCCTCCAACACGTCAGTAGGGGTAAGCGGGGTCACACCGCTGAAAAGCGACGCTACCGCCAAGATAACTGCTGCTGCCAACAGCCACGCCCAGCCCATACCGCACCCCGGTTTCGCCTGGCTCCCGTATGGAGAGCCGCGTTGATCCGTTAAGACGTCCCGCAGGAATGTCTACAGCATCCAATACTCGTGTTGTTAGGGCCACCTAATCTATTGTCTAAGGTACTACTATAGAAAACGGCTGTCAAGGAGATCCGGCGAAAATGGAGCTCCCTTGCGTGCACTGCCCTCCCACGGGCCACCGCCGGGCAGCCAGCCAACAAACAGAAAAGGGCGGCCCGAGGAAACCTCCCCCTCCCCGGGCCGCCCTGTAGGTGTGTCGTATCCGGCAACTAGGGCCGGTCGTCAGAAGCCAAGCCTCGCGCGCTCCCCTTCTTGCTGTCTGGCGCGTACCAGCTGCGACGCCACACCGGCAATCAGCAGAACAAGACCGACCAGGTCCGTCAGCAACCCTGGATCGATCATGAGC
>LZRQ01000058.1 GCA_002159155.1 Firmicutes bacterium ZCTH02-B6 | reverse complement strand
GACCAAGAGCGCGTCGCAAGTTTCTACGGCCTCGATGGCCCGGTTGAGGACCTGTTGCGGGAGCAGCTCGCCAAACAGCACGACGTCTGGACGGATGAGCCCGCCGCACGGGCAACGGGGGAGCGCGTCGAAATCGGTGACGGGACGTTTCAGCATCTCGGGTGGGTGCTTGCGGCCGCACTGATGGCACCGGGCCCGCCGGAGCGAGCCGTGGATCTCGGCCACGTTCCGGCTACCCGCAGCTTGGTGTAGCCCGTCAACATTTTGAGTGACGATTAGCTTGAGGCGGCCCTGCTTTTCGAGCCATGCCAGGGCTTTGTGCCCGGGGTTGGGCGCGACGCCGTCCAGCATCTCCAGCCGCTTGCGGTAAAACTCGTAGAAAAGCAGCGGGCGTAGGCGCAGGGAGTCTACGCTGGCCAGCTCTTCCGGCCGGTATTGCCGCCACAGACCGTGCTCCGAACGAAAGTCGGGGAGGCCCGACTCCGTGCTCATGCCCGCACCGCTCAGGACGACCAGGCGTTGCACCCGTCGCAACTCGTCGAGGAGTTGCTGTTCCTGGTTGAGCCGATGGACCATGCCCGAGCTCACCTCGAGGATCCCAGGTTCACCGTTGCTTTCGGCTCAAAAGCCAGGTTTCCCTCGCAGGCCTCAGCCGCGCCCCGCGCCAGATAATGTCGCGTAGCGTTGACGGGGTGAATTTTTTGCAGGTAACTCAATAGTTAAGTTACAAACGTCCCTTGTACGTGGGACCGATGACGGGGGATATTGGGAGTAGGAAGTCCCTGTTCATCCCCCCCACAGGGAAGTGAGCCTATGTCACTCATCCGGCGCTTGCGAGTCGGATTCGTCGTCAAGATTTTTGGTTTCTCCATCGCCTGTGCGCTCGCGATCGGCGGTATCATAGGCTGGACGACGCTGTCCTACATCGAGCGCGACATCGAAGCCAACGCCCGTACCCAGCTGGACCTGGCCATCAACCTGGAGATGGCGCTCATCGACCAGTACTTGGAACGGGTCAAGGGGTACGCGGCCACCGTCGCTCAGGACCAGACGCTGATCCAGCAGCTGCAGGCGGGTAACTTTGCCGCGGCTGCCCAGACGCTCCGCCGGGCCCAGCAGGTGATGCCCGGCACCCACATCCTGACGGTGGTGGACCCTTCCTTTAATGTGTTGGCCCGGGCCAACAGCAGCCAGATGGGCGGATCCATGCGCTTGAGCGGCCTTGTGGCCAGCGCCTTGGAAACCGGGCCCGTCGCGTCCGCTGGAATCATCCCCGAATCCGAGTGGGCGCAGGAGGGCGAATCCGTGCGCCGGATGGTCACCATGCCGGTGGTGCCGACGGACGAGTCACAGTGGCGCGAAGGGGACCTGCTGACGGACGCCCTCGCCCTGGTCGGCGCGGCGCCGATTCGCACCACTGACGGGCAAGTTCTCGGGGTCGTGGTGGCCGCGGAGATCCTCAACCGCAACTACACCATCGTGGACGACGTGCGCCGGCGCACCGGCGGCCTTGTCTCGGCCACCATCGCCTTGGATGGCGTGCGGGTGACCACCAACGTGCGCTTGAAGGACGGCGCGGGCAATCCCACCGACACCCGTGCTTTGGGCACCACTTTTTCAGCCGCCGTCATGGAGAGCTTGTGGGCCGGCGAAAGGTATCAAGGCCGGGCGCTCGTGGTCGACGAGTGGCAGAAGACGGTGTACGTGCCCATCTACGACCATGTGGGCCGCGTCATCGGCGGCGCGTACGTCGGTATCCCCGAAGATAACTTTTTTGCCTTGCGGAACCAGTTTATTGGGACCTTGATGCCGGTGCTTATCATTGGTACTGTTGGCATCATGGCTCTCTCGGTCATCCTGGGCCGGCCGTTGAGCCGCGCGTTCCGGCAGCTCATGGATGCGGCCGAGCGCATCTCACGGGGCGACCTGACCGTTGAAGGCGTGGACGTACATTCCAACGACGAGATCGGCGACTTGGCGCGGGCTTTCGGCGTCATGGCCCGCAGCATGCGGGAAGTATTGCGCAGCCTGTTGAACGCGGTGGATGAAGTGCTGTCGGCCGTGGCCCAGCTAGGCGGGGTAGCCGGCAAGTTGAGCGCCAGCGCTCAACAGGTGTCCGCGTCGATCGCGCGGGTGGCCGAAGGGACGGAGGAGCAAAACCGCTCGGTAACCGATACCACGCAGATCATTGCCCAGGTGCGGCAGGCCATCGAGCAGATTGCGGCGGGCGCGCGCCTGCAATCCGAAAATGTGCAGGCCACGTCCATCGTGTTTGCCGAAGCTGCGAAAGCCATCGAGCAGGTGGCCCAAGGGGCGCAGGACGTCAGCGCGGCCGCGGCCGACGCCCTGCAGGCAGCCGTGTCGGGCGGCGAAGCGGTGCAAAAGACCCTGGATTCGATGGGCCGCATCAGCGAGTCCACAGGGCAGGTGGCCGAAAGCGTCCGGGAGCTGGGCCGGCACTCGGCGCAGATCGGCGAAATCGTGCAGCTGATCCGGGAAATCGCCGACCAGACGAACCTCCTGGCCCTGAATGCCGCCATCGAGGCGGCGCGGGCCGGCGAACATGGCAAGGGTTTTGCGGTTGTGGCCGACGAGGTTAGGCGGCTGGCCGAGCGCTCGAGCAGCGCCACCCAGGATATCGCGGCCTTGGTCGCCAGCATCCAGCGGGGCGTGGAGCGGTCGGTGCAGGCGATGGAAGCGGGGCTAGAGGACGTGGCGGCCAGCGCTACCTTAGGCGTCGAGGCCAGACGGGCATTGGACGATATTCTGGCCGCCATGCGGCAAACCAGCGAAAAGGCCGAGGATATCGCGGCAGCGGCCGAGCAGGTAGCCGCCAGCGCCAACGAGGTGGCCAGCGCCATGGACAAGGTGGCCCGGGTGACCGAGAGCAACACGGCCGCAACGACGCAGATGGCTACGTCCAGCGAACGGATGTCAGATGCGATGGAGCGCATCGCAACCGTGTCGGAGGCCAATGCGGCCGCGGCCGGAGACGTCGCGAGCTTGATGGAAGAAATGAACGCCCACGCCCGGGACATTGCCGCGGCAGCCGACAGCCTAGCGCGGCTCGCTCGCAGCCTGCAAGCGCAAGCGGCGCGGTTTCACGTATAGGGTGTGAAAGACGACGGGGCGTGCTTGCGTTTGATCGAAGCACCATGCAAGCCAACGGGGGCCTGCTCGCCCGGTGCGGGAATGGGAGGCGTGCCTATCCGCAGGGCGGCAGGCCCTCTTTGTGCGAGAAGAAAGGGAATTTAGCGAGAAAAGCTGGTTGAGTGCGGGATTCCTTCAGGCAATTGGGAAGGCGGTCGAGTAAGGGATTAGGAGGTTGCGACATGGATTCCGGCCGGCGTTACACGGAGATACTCGACGCCTTAAGCGCCATGGGCGAGGAAATTCTAAAGGCGCGCCAGGAGGAGGACTTCCTCGCCAGTTTGGTCGGAATGCTCAAGCGCCATGTCGACTGTGACGCCGTGATTCTCCGGTGGCTGGAGCGGCACATCCAGACCCGTGCTCTCGCCACCGATGAAGGCGTGCAGCTCGTCGCACCCGATACCATCGGCGAGCCTTTCACCCAGGAAGACTATGACCGGTGGCTGAGCGTCGGCGATGGCATTTTTTGCTTTGACGTGCGTACAGCCGAATACATCAAGCCCACCTTTCGCGAGCACGCCTTGAACCTCGGCCTTTTGTGCGGCTTCATGGCACCGCTAGTGCGAGAAGGGGAGTTTCTCGGCCAGCTGTTTTTTGCCTGGCGCGCGCCCCGGGAGCTGGACGATGAAACCCGGCACTTCCTGCGCAAGCTCGCCGACTATGCGACCCTCAACATCACACTCTTTTACGTCAACAAGTCTCGCGAGCTGGATCCGTTGACCGGGCTGCTCAACCGGACCGGGCTTTTGCGCCGGTGGGAGGTGTGCTCCCACCAGCCGAGGGGCGCGGTCCTGTTTGCCGACTTGGACGGCTTTAAGGCCATGAACGATACTCGCGGGCATTTGGCCGGCGACGATTTTCTCAGAGAGTTGGCCAGGCTCCTGCGGCGTGTGGCCGACCCTGGCACGGTTGTCGCCCGTTATGGAGGCGACGAGTTCCTGTTGCTGGTGCCCGGTGCCGGGCGCGATCAGGCCGCGCAGCTTAGGACGCGCATCGTTCGCGAGATACGCCGGCAGGTGGAGCACTTGCCACCGCCCCGGCCCATGCTTTCCATGGGCATCGCCTTGTGGCCCGAGGACGGGCGGGACTTGTCAACCCTCATCCAAGCCGCGGATCAACGCATGTACCAATACAAGCGCCGACGGGTGGCGCTGGCCCTCACAAGCAAGGGCACCGCTCAGGGGCGCCTGCCGGCCGGCTTTTTTGAGGGTTGGCTGGCCAATAGCCCCGACGGCATCATCATCACCGACCCGGATCTGAGCGTGCTGTACGTCAATCCCGCGTACGAGCGTATCTCGGGGTACTCCGCCCGTGAGTGGATTGGCAAGCGTCCGAGCCTCGTCAGCTCAGGCAAGACTCCCCGGCAAGTGTACCGCGAGATGTGGATGGACTTGCACTCGGTGGGAGCCTGGCGCGGGTATGTCATCAACCGCAAGCGTTCCGGGGGGCTGTGGCTCGCGTCGCTGGCGATCACGAAGATCGTCGACCGGCGGGGCGGGCTCGTGGGCTATGTGGCCATCAGCCGTGATGTGACGGCTGAGATGAGCTCAGGGCGGCCGCCGTTTCCCGAGGTGCTCGACTGGGGTCTTCACCGAGAGGTGTTGGCGTTTCCCCTGGCTTTGGCCGCGGAAGTCCACCACGGCGGGAGCCGCATGCGGCTCGAGCGCGTGCGGCATCTGACCCGGATCCTCGTGGAGGCGGCGGGCCGCGGGCCGTACCCCGAGCTACACGGTACCGGGTGGGCGCGGGCGATCGTTGAGGCCTCGATCCTACTGGATGTGGGGAAAATCGCCATCCCATCCGACGTGCTCAACAAGGCCACCCCGCTCACGCAGGAGGAGACCGCCCTTCTTCGCAATCACACGGTCGCGGGTGCCGAGCTCCTGCGGGCGACGGCTATGGGGGAGGAGCCGCCTGCCTGGCCCAACCAGTTTCTTGAAACCGCTATCGCCATCGCCCGCAGCCACCACGAGCATTGGGACGGCTCGGGCTATCCTGATGGTCTGGCGGGTGGGGCGATCCCGTTGGAGGCGCGGCTCGTGGCCATCGCGGACGTGTACGATGCGCTCCGTTCGGAACGGCCCGACAAAGGCCCGTGGCCGCATGCGGAGGCGGTGGAGTACATTCGCACCCAGGCAGGGAGGCAGTTCGAACCGGCCCTCGTGGACGTTTTTTTGTCCGTGGCCGGTGATGTTGCCCGGGTTTGGGACCGGCTGCAGGATGTGGCCGCGGCGTCCCTGCAAATTTTTTGACCCCGGGACGCCAAGACAGGGAGGTCGTTGTTGTTGCAGCTTGACGCAGTGCTGGAACGAATACGCTCGTATCGACCCAAGGAGCTGTTCCAGGCGGGCACGGACCGGTTTTTTCAAGAGGTGGTGACCCTCGTGGCCGGTCTGTGTGGTACCCACATGAATTCTCTTTACCTCACGGATCCCGGTGGCGACCGCCTAAAGCTTAAGGCGGCCGTGGGCCTGCCGGCGGATTGGCTGGCGTTGGCCACGGAGATCCCCATCGGCACCAGCGCCGCCTGCGGGGTGTGCGGACGGGCGGCGGCTACGGGGCAGGTCGTTGTTGCCGAAAGCCTAGAGGATCCGGCCACGGAGGCGTTTCGCGACCGGGCCCGGGCAGCCGGCATCGAGTCCACGTGGTCCGTGCCGCTGGTGGACAGCGACGGCCATGTGATCGGTACCTTTGCCACCTATCACGGCGTCGCCAAGCGGCCGTCGCCGGAGCAGGTGCGGTACGTGCAGGAAGTAGCCCGTCAGGCCGCGTCCATCCTGGAGACGGCGCGGCTCTACCACGCGCAGGAGGCCGCATGGCGGCTGCAGAGGCAGGCGCAGCACCTGGCGCAACAGCTGTTGGGCCGCACCGACCCGCAGCAAGTGTTTGCGGCCATCGCTGACGGGCTCAAGCAATTGCTGAACGTGGACGTGGTGTGGCTGTCGCTGGTTGGCAAGGACGGCAAGGTCCAGTTTTTCCAAAGCGATGACCTGTTTGCCGCCCCGCCTCCGCGGGTCATGAGCGCGCCGTGCCGGGAGGCACTGGACACAAACCGAACTGCCGTACACCTTGACTTTGAGTTTCCCCCTGGTATGCCGCTCAAGCGACTCGTGCGCCTAGGCACCGTCGTTTGCCATCCGCAGGCGGTCGAAAACGGTTACGTCCTTACGGCCGTCGGCTGGTATCAGCGGCACCGGTTCACCGAGGAAGACCGGCACATCCTTGACCTTTTTACCAAGTTTGGCGCCATCGCCATGCAAAACGCGACGCGCCTCGATCTGCTTCGCTCCTCCTACTTCGGGATGGTGCGGGGGCTGTTGACCGCACTAGAAGTGCGGGACTACGAGACGGTGGCCCACTCGCGCCGGGTAGTCACGTACACGATGTTGCTGTTGGACCGTATCGGGTACACGCCGAAAAGGGTTGAAGAGGTCATGCTGGGCGCGGCCTTGCATGATGTGGGCAAGATTGGCATTTCCGACAGCATCTTGCTGAAACCGGGGCGGCTGACCCCGGAGGAGTATGAGGTGGTCAAGACCCACCCCATCATCGGCTACCGCATGCTCCAGGCCCCGCTGGCCCAATTCCCGACCGCGCTGGACATGGTGCGGCACCACCACGAGCGCTTTGACGGCACTGGCTACCCGGACGGGATCGGCAACAGCGATATTTCCCTCGAGGCGCGGCTATTGGCGGTGGCCGACGCATTTGACGTGATGACCACCGACCGCCCCTACTGCTCGGCCCGCTCCATTGAAGAAGCCCGGGCGGAAGTGGCCAAGTGGCGGGGCAAGCAGTTTTGCCCGGACTGTGCGGATGCCCTACTGTCCATCGAATCGGACGTCCTGGAGGCCGTCCGGCGGGGGGAGTTGGACCGGTCACCGTTCGCCGTTTTCGACACCGCGGACTGGGTGCCTTCACTTGGCACGCCCACGCTGTGGCGCGGGTCGTGAGTAGGCCTTGAGCCGTATGTAACAAGGCAGTCAGCCGATCGTCAGCATAACGGAGGGCCCTGCCCGATGGCGGCAGGGCCCTTCGCGTCCGCGCAGCTGTCTTTTCGTATGTTCAGGCGCCCTCGACGGGCGACGTGGAAATTGCCGGCGCCTTGGGTGATGCTTTGCGTCAGGCGTTTTTCCAGGCGAACATTTCTTGCACCCGCTGCCGGCACCGCTCGACTTCTGCCGCTGTGCGGGTCGCGTCCCAACCGAGCATCTGGCCCATGGCTTGCCCGAGGGCTTCCAGATGGCGCTGGCCGTTGTCTTGGGTGAAAAGCAGGAGGCTCGTGCGCCGGGCCACCACGTCCTCGAGCCGCACGGCCATCTCGTGCTCCACCGCTTGCTTAAGCTGCATGAGCCGCCAAGCCATCAGCGGATCGCCGTCGCTCAACGCGCCGCTGGTCTGCAGTTCCGTCCACATCGGCCCAAACCGGCGTCCGTAGCGCTGCGCCACCCGGACGACTTCCGCCTCCGGTTCGCCCGTGGCCTTGGAGATGGCCTTCACGGTTTCCTGGGCCACCGGCTCCGTGGTCGCCCCGGGCAAGGGGTTATCGCTCGGTGCCGTACCTTGAGCCCGCTTGGTGGCGGGGAAGAGGTAGTCCACGATGTGGCTGGCCATGGCCCGGAACGCGGTGAGCTTGCCGCCGGCGATGGTCACAAGTCCAGAAGCGCTCGGGAACAGCTCATAGCCGCGGGATACAGCGCTTGGGTTGGCAGCTTGGCTGCGCACCAGCGGCCGCAGACCGGCCCAGGCGCTGACCACGTCTGCAAAGTCGAGCTTTTGCCCGGGGAAATTCTTTTGGGCTGCAGCGAGGATGTACTCGACGTCGTCCCGATCGGCCCGCACGTCTTCGGGCCGGCCGGCGTAATCGGTGTCGGTCGTGCCCAGGTACGTAAAGGCGCCGCTGGGGATGGCAAACATGATGCGCCCGTCCGTACCCCGCATCGTGACCGCATTGGTCAGCGGCAGCCGGTCCCGCGGGACGGTGATGTGCACGCCCTTGGTCAGGCGCAAAAGCGAGGGCGCCGACGGGTCGTCCATGCGGCGAACCGTGTCGGCCCAAGGCCCGCAGGCGCTTAGCACCCGGTTGGCGCGGATGGCGAACCGCTGTCGGGTCAAGGTGTCTTCCACCTCGACCGCCTCCAGTTTGCCGCTCCGGTCGTGGCGCAGGGCGGTGACGACCGCGTAGTTGGCCGCGACCGCGCCCCACTGGACCGCCGACTGCAGCACCTCGATGGTCAGCCGCGCGTCGTCGGTGGCGCAGTCCTGGTAGATACCGGCACCGACGAGCCCTTCTTGCTTGAGCAGCGGTTCCCACTGCATGACCGCCTTGCCCCGCGCCATGCGATGGGGGATTTGCGTGCCCTTGCCGCTGAACCAGTCGTACATCATCAAGCCGATCTTGAGCATCCACAGCGGATCAGGGTCGCCCGTGTAGACGGGAAAGACAAAGGGCAGGGGGTGCACCAGGTGCGGCGCCATGCGCAAGAGCCGCTGCCGCTCCACGACCGACTCTCGCACAAGTCCAAACTCAAAGTTGCGCAAGTATCGCAGGCCGCCGTGGATGAGCTTGGTGGAGCGGCTGCTGGTGCCCCAGGCGAAGTCCTGCATCTCTACCAGCGCGGTGCGGATGCCCCGGCGGGCGGCCTCCCTGGCGACGCCGACGCCGGTGATGCCGCCGCCGATGACGAGCAGATCAAAGGTCTCGTTGGCCAGGTGGCGCAGCATTTGGTCCCGCTGCATGATCATCGCTCCTCAATGCAAAAAGCCCGCGCCAAACCCTGGCAAGTCGCCAGCGGTTGGCCCGGGCTCTCCTTATCTCCGACCCGGAAGCTATGCAGCTGTACCGGCCGGCTAGACGTGTCGTCCGCCGCCGGGGCGCGGGGTTGTCGTCCGCCTTAATAATAGCATAGTTCGCCGGGATCTGGGTGGCTCCTGCAGTGGCTTTCCCGCAAGACGGTCCGCGGAAAAAGAGAGGTTCAGAGCCGCTGGGACAACGCCGCCGCGACGGCCGCGACGCTGTCGAGGACAAAGTGCGGCCGGATTTCCGGGTGGGGAAGGTCATCCGGGCGAGTGACGCCCGTCAGCACCAGGGCCGTGCCCATGCCGGCCTGCAGGCCCATGAGCATATCGGTCTCCAGGCGGTCGCCGACCATGAGGCATTGGCTGGCGGCCAGACCCAAGTGGTGCAGGACCGTCTCCACCATGATGGGGCTCGGTTTGCCCATGATCGCTTCCACTCGCTTGCCGGTGACGCCCTCGATGGCCCCGATGACGCCGGCCGCGTCGGGGATCTCGCCGCCTTCGACGGGGCAGGTGCGGTCGGCATTGGTGGCGACGAAATGGGCTCCGCGACGGATAGCCTGCAGCGCATGGTGCAGCTTTTGGTAGTCGAAGGTGCGGTCGAAGGCCGCGATCACATACTGGATCTCGTCATACCGTCCGGTCGGGTCGTCGAGCACCGTGAGCCCGGCCCGCCGAAGCTCCTCCAACAGGGGCGGCTCGCCGATTACGTACACCGTTGCACCGGGGGCCCGGTTTGCCAGCCAGCGGGCCATGACCCATGAGGAGTTGATCACTTCCTCCGCCGGCGTCGGGATGCCAAGGCGCGTCAGTTTGCGTGCATAGTCCTCCCGGGTTTCCAAGGGCTTGTTGGACAGGAATACGACGCGTTTGCCCGCCGCTCGCAAGCCGAGCACCGCCTCGCGGGCTCCCTCGATGAGCCGCTCTCCAAGGTAAATCGTGCCGTCAAGGTCAAAGATGTAGCCGTCGAAGTCGGTGAGCTGCCGCATGATCCCGCTCCTTGTCTGCGATGGCCGTCCGCCGGCGTTGGGCCGACACAGCGCCCGGCAAACAGCAGGCACTATTCCACGGGAGCGGGCCGGTTCCCTTTCGGGGATCCGGACGGCGGGGGTGTGGCGCCGGGGGGAAGCTGTTATAATGTCCCCAAGACGGCCGCCGCGAGCGGTTTGGTGAGGGATCGTCATGTCGGCATTCATCGCCCGTCTCAAGAAGACCCCGGTCATCGCCGGCGCGAAGGACGTGGAAGGCGTGGCGGCCGCCCTGGAGGCGGGCGTTGGGATCATCTTCTTTTTGACGGGGACCGTTTTTGACCTGGCGCGTGCCGCTACCCTGGTGCGGTCGGCGCCCGCTATGTTGTTTGCGCATGTGGACTTGCTGCAGGGTGTCGGCAAGGACCCTGCCGGCATCCGCTGGCTGGCGCAGGAGCTGCACATCCACGGGATATTGTCCACTCGTTCCAACCTGATCAAGGCGGCCCGGGACGAGGGGCTGCACGCCATCCAGCGGCTTTTCATCCTTGACTCGGAGGCGTTGCGCACGGGGCTCAAGGTGGTCACCAGCACCGGCCCGGACGCGGTGGAGCTGTTGCCGGCCCTCGTCGTTCCCAGCATCCAGCACCGGCTGCCTTTTGACATCCTGCCGCCGGTGATCGCTGGAGGGCTCGTGGAAACCGAGGCGGAGGTGCGCAGCATCCTCAAGACGCCTGCCGTCAGCGTTTCCACCAGCCGCGCTGAGCTGTGGCGCATTTTCGGACAAAGAAGGAAAACTGGCGCGGGAGCGGAAATATAGCATTCAACGATTCAAGCCAAGTTGTATACGCGCGGGACGCGGAGACCGTGGAGAAGTCCCTGTCGCTGTGCTGGCCCATGGGGGAGCGGGGGCGACTTTCTCCAAAGAGGTCTCTTTCTTTTTTCGCCTGCGCCAGGGGAGGTGGCAGGAGCCTGCGGGGGGAAAAATTCGCCCGAAAAGTTGCGAAGGTAACAGCGACACCAACGTGAGCGTAAATCCCAGAAACGTTGCAGTCCAAGACGTTTTTTCGTCGTTTATGGGTGCTGGTGCGCGCCCGGGTGAATCCACTCGAAGGGGGCTTGAGGGAACCGATGCAAACCGCACGCGCACGGACGTGGTTTGGGCTGCTGGCCGCGGCGGTGTTGTCGTTGGCCATGGCAGTGGCGGCTGTTGCCCAGGAGGATTGCCCGCGCGGGCAACTGGATGTGCGCTACTGCGACCGGGACGGCGACCTAGTGGCCGACGCGCCGACCGATCCGTCCCAGTGGGTAGACCCGGATCCCATCATCTTTGCCTACACGCCGGTGGAGGATCCGGCCATCTACTTTGACATTTGGAAGCCGTTCCTGGACCACCTGTCGCGGGTGACCGGCCGCCAAGTGCGTTTCTTCACGGTGGATTCCTATGCCGCCCAGATCGAGGCCATGCGGGCGGGACGCCTGCACGTGGCCGGCATTTCCACGGGCCCGACCCCGTTTGCCGTGAACTTGGCAGGATATGTGCCGTTCGCCATCATGGGAACGGACGACGGGACTTTCGGCTACACCCTGCAACTTTACGTGCGCAAGGACAGCGGCATCCGCTCCTTCGCGGACCTGGTGGGCAAGCGGGTCGCCCACACGACGCCCACCTCCAACTCCGGACATCAAGCGCCCATGGCGCTTTTCCCCGACCTGGGGATCGTTCCCGGCGAGGACTATGAGATCGTCTACTCGGGCGGTCACGACGCGTCCATCTTGGGCGTAGCCGCCGGCGACTACGATGCCGCACCGGTGGCGTCGGAAGTGGTGGACCGTATCGCGGCCCGGGGGCTGTACGATCCCGATGAGCTGATGATCATCTGGGAGAGCCAGCCGTTCCCGACCACCTCCTACGGCTACGTGTACAACTTGCACCCGGACTTGGTGGAAAAGATCAAGGAGGCGTTCTTTACCTTCGACTTCCGCGGCACGGCGCTGGGTGAGGAGTTCCAGGGCGTCACCCGGTTCGTGCCTATCACGTACCAAAAGGACTGGGAGATTATCCGGGCCATTCAGCGCTACTTGGGCATCGAGTACACCCAGGCGCGGCTTTTGGATCTGTGATCACGGCCTGGTTCAGGCGGTAACCACGGCCTTGCGCAGGGGGTCCGGACGGTGTGCCGGGCACCCTGCGCAAGGGGACAGCGTACGAGGTTGACTCATCATGCTCAAGATCACGAAACTGACCAAGATCTACGGCCCCGGCCGCCCCGCGCTGTACGAGTTTGACCTGGCCATCGACGAGCCAGGGCTGACGGCCATTATCGGGCCGTCGGGGGCCGGCAAGAGCACACTGCTGCGCTGTATCAACCGGCTCGTCGAGCCGACCAGCGGTTCCATCGAGCTAGACGGCGTTGAGATCACCAAACTCAAGGGCGCCGCCTTGCGGGATGTGCGCCGGCGGATCGGCATGATCTTCCAATCGTTTAACCTCATCGATCGGCTGACGGTGATGGAAAACGTCCTGTCCGGGCGCCTCGGGTATGTGAGCTTCTGGCAGGCGCTGACCCGGCGATTCCCCCAGGAGGATATCGACCGGGCGTACTACCTCCTCGAGCGGGTCGGGCTAGCCCACTACGTCAACAAGCGAGCTGACGCCCTGTCGGGCGGCGAACGTCAGCGGGTCGGCGTCGCCCGGGCCCTCATGCAGGACCCTAAAATCATTCTGGCTGATGAGCCGACGGCGTCGCTGGACCCCAAGACCTCCATCCAGATCATGGGGTTTCTCAAGGAGCTGTCCGAGGAGTTTTCCATCCCGGTGCTCGTCAACCTGCACAACGTGGAGCTGGCCCGGCGCTACTCTCGCCGGGTGGTCGGCTTGCAGGGCGGGCGCAAAGTCTTTGACGGCAATCCCGGGGCGTTGACCGAAGACGTCCTGGACGCCATTTACGGCACGGCTGACCGCGACCCGGAGGGTGTGCTGACCCTCGAGTCATCGACGGCAGCGCCGTCGGGGGTGGCGGGCTGATGTCCAGCGCCGCGACACCGCCGGTGGGGCGACCTCCCTCGGGCCGGCTGTGGCACAAGCCGGCTGCCATCAAGAACCCATGGCTGCGCTGGGGCCTCATCGCAGCCGTGGTGGCCTACGCCTATTGGGCGTACACCTTTATGCCGATCAACTGGGACCGGGTGGCGGCGGGGTTGCCGCGCGCCGCTCGCATCATCAACACCGCGTTTCCCCCGGATTTCGCCCGCTGGCAACTGCTGTATTCCGGGGTGCTGGAGTCGATCCAGATGGCCCTGGTGGCCACCTTGCTGGGCGTGGCGTTAAGTGTCGTGGTGGCCGTGATGGCAGCGCGCAACATCGCGCCGGTTGTCATCTACTGGTTTGGACGGGCCATCATCGTGCTTGCCCGCAGCCTCCATCCGGTCATCGTGGCCATTATCTTTGTCAAGGCGGTCGGGTTTGGTCCTCTGGCCGGCATCCTCACCTTGACGGTGTATTCGGTCGGCTTCGTCGGGAAGCTTTTGGCGGAGGCCATCGAGGAGATCGACCGGGGGCAGTTGGAGGCCATCGTCTCCACGGGGGCGGGGTTTGCCAAGACGGTGCTGTACGGTGTGTTTCCACAGGTGCTGCCGCGGCTGGTGGGTTTGAGCATCTACCAGACCGACTCTAACCTGCGGGCCTCGGCCATCGTGGGGATCGCGGGGGCGGGCGGCATCGGCAACACCCTCTCCAGCGCGTTTCGCCGCTTTGATTACGATTTCGCGTTTGCCATTCTGCTGGTCATCATCGGCCTCATCCTCGTCAGCGAAGCCGTGAGCGGGCGCATTAGGAGCCGTTTGACATGAAGACGGACATGTTGGCCAATACAGGAACGATGACCAAGACGCACACTTTGGCGACCTATCATTGGGAACGTTACACCTTCGCTCAGCGTATTGGGCGCTTCCTGGCATTCTTGGCTGCGGCGCTGGTGGTGAGCTGGGCGCTGGTGCGGGTGGACATCTACTGGCCCTGGGCCTGGGATGCTCCGGCGCAAATTCTCGACCAGTTTCAGCGCATGTACCCGCCGGACTGGTCCGTTTTGCCCCGGGTGCTGGAGTCGCTTTTGGAAACCGTCAACATCGCCATCATCGCCACCGCCTTGTCGGTGGTCATGGCGGTGCCGGTAGCGTTTGTTTCCGCTCGCAACACGACGCCTCACCCGGTGCTGTGGTGGCTGGGGCGATTGATCCTGGTCGCCACCCGCTCGGTCAACACCATCGTCTGGGCCCTGTTGTTCGTGGCGATTTTCGGTCCCGGCGTGGTGGCGGGCATCTGTGCCATCGCCTTTCGCTCCATCGGCTTTCTGGGCAAGCTTATCGCCGAGGGCATCGAAGAATGTGACCCCAGGCCGGTGGAGGCGATGACCGCCACGGGAGCTTCCCGGGCCAAGGTCATCCTTTACGCCATCGTGCCCCAGATCTTGCCGACGTTTTATGCGGTCACCGTCTTGCGCTGGGACATCAACATCCGCGAGTCGACGGTGTTGGGGCTGGTAGGGGCCGGCGGCATCGGCATGATCCTCAGCAGCGCCGTGGATTTCCTGGCCTGGCAGCAGGCGGCGGTGATCCTAATCTCAATCCTCGGGGTCGTCGTCCTCGGGGAGCTCTTGTCGGCCTGGCTCAGGCGGAGGGTGCTCTAGGCGGCGCGTAGGCCTAACAGGGCTACGCGCCCAAGTACGCCCGGCGGACCGCTTCGTTTTCCCGCAAGGCGGCCGCGCTGTCGCTCAGGGCGATGCGGCCGGTTTCCAGGACGTATCCCTTGTGGGCGACGGACAGCGCCATGCTGGCGTTTTGCTCCACTAGGAGAATCGTCGTGCCCTGTTTGTTGATGTCCTGGATGACCGCGAAGATGCTCTCCACGATAATGGGCGCGAGGCCCATGGAGGGCTCGTCCAGCAGCAAAAGGCGCGGCCGCGCCATCAAGGCGCGCCCGATGGCGAGCATTTGCTGTTCGCCGCCGGACATGGTGCCCGCGAGCTGGTGGCGGCGCTCGGCGAGGCGGGGAAAGAGGGAAAAGACGCGGTCCAAGTCTTCCTGGATGCCCCGCTTGTCGCTGCGGGTATAGGCGCCCAGCTCCAGGTTTTCCATGACGGACATGTGGGGGAACACCCGGCGGCCCTCAGGGACGTGGGCGATGCCCAGCGCGACAATGCGCTCGGGCGGCAGCGTGCCCAAATCATGCCCCTCATAGGTGATGGTCCCGCGGGTCGGGCGGACGAGTCCCGAGATGGTGCGCAACGTGGTGCTCTTGCCCGCGCCGTTGGCCCCGATGAGGGTGACGATCTCGCCCTTGTTGACGTGAAGGCTGATGCCTTTAAGCGCCTCCACGGGACCGTAGTGGGTGACCAAATTCTCAACCGCCAGCACGTGCGCTCGCCCCCAAATACGCGGCGATGACCGCTTCATGCCGCCGCACTTCCGCCGGTGTGCCCTCGGCGATCTTGCGGCCGTGGTCGAGCACCACGATCCGCTCGGAAATGTCCATGACCATGCGCATGTCGTGCTCGATGAGGAGCACCGTGATGTTTTGCTCCTTGAGCTTGCGGATGAGGCTCATGAGCTCCTCGGTTTCCCCGGCGTTCATCCCCGCCGCCGGTTCGTCCAGCAGCAACAGCCTGGGCTCGGCCGCCAGCGCCCGCGCGATCTCAAGCCGCCGCTGTGCGCCGTAGGGGAGCTGGCGTGCCTTGGTCGTCTCAAGCCCTTTCAGCCCGACGAACTCCAAGTGCTTATACGCCCGCTCACGGGCGGCCCGCTCCTCCCGCCGCGTCGCCGGCCCTTTAAAGATCGAGCTAAAAAAGCCGCTCTTGAGGCGAGTGTGGGCGCCCACCACCACGTTTTCCCAGACGCTCATCTCGCGGAAGAGCCGGATGTTCTGAAACGTCCGGGCGATCCCCAGCGCTGTGATGTGGTGCGGCTTGAGGTCATTGAGCCGCTGGCCGCGGAAAACGATCTCGCCCCGGGTCGGGTGGTAAATGCCGGTCAGGACGTTGAACACGGTGGTTTTACCCGCACCGTTGGGGCCGATGATGCTCAGGATTTCACCCTCGTGGACCTGGAAATCGACGCTGTCCACGGCCCGCAGGCCGCCGAATTCCATAGTGAGCCCTTCAACCTCAAGCAGGGCCATGGCCAGCACCTCCCGTGGACGCCGGCGGCACCTGGCTCGAGGCAGCACTCCCTTGAGCCGTGCGGGAACGCCGGCGGGCGAGCCAGATTTCCAGCCATCCCTGCTCCGAACTGGTACCCAAAAGCCCGTTGGGCCGGAGAATCATGATGATGACCAGCAGCGCCCCGTAAAACACCAGCCGGCGCTCGGCGATGGCAGGGGCCACGGTGCGCAAAAGCTCGGGCAAGTAGGTCATGACGCTGGCACCCACGACGGAGCCCAACAGGTTGCCCAAGCCCCCAAAGACGACCATGGCCAACAGTTCAATCGAGATCATAAACCCAAACGACGACGGGTTGAGGTAGCGGAACCAGTAGGCGAACAAAGCCCCCGCGATGCCCGCGAAAAAGGCGGCCACCGTGAACGACGTCACCTTGAGGCGGGTCGTGTCGATACCCATGGTCTGGGCGGCCACCTCGTCCTCCCGGATGGCGATCAGCGCTCGTCCCATACGGGAATTGACCAGACTGCGCAGCACCAGGTAGGTAAAGAGCACCGCCAGGATCACGATGGGCAGATTGGTTTGCCGCGGGATGCCCCGCAGGCCGAACGGCCCGCCGGTGATGTCCAAGTTGAGGAGCGTGATGCGCAAAATTTCTCCGAAACCGAGGGTCGCGATGGCCAAGTAGTCGCCCCGGAGGCGCAGCGTCGGCAAGCCGACGATGACGCCTGCGACCGCAGCCAAGAGCCCCGCGGCCAACACCGCGCCCCAGAAACCGACCCCCGCCTTGGTGGCCAGCAGACCCGCTGTATATGCGCCGACGGCCATGAAAGCCGCATGGCCGAGGTGCAACTGCCCGGTGAAACCTACGACAAGATTAAGGCTGAGGGTGAGAATGATGTTGATCCCGATGGACACGAGCACGCCGTAATAATACGAGTTGATGAAACTTCGCAGCAGCCCGTCGGCCCAGTCCAGCATGGGCGGCTCACACCTTTTCCTGCGTGCGTCGGCCAAGCAAGCCCGACGGCCGGTACAGCAGCACGAGAATCAAAATGGCAAAAGCGATGGCGTCCCGCCACTGGGAGCTCAGCAGCGCGACACCGAGTACCTCCGCCATACCCAGGACGAGCCCACCGACCATAGCCCCAGGGATGCTGCCGATGCCTCCGAGCACTGCAGCGACGAAACCTTTGAGGCCGGGCATGACGCCCATGTTGGGCACGACGGCGTTGAACAACATACCCACCATGACGCCGGCCGCGGCGGCGAGACTCGAACCGATGGCAAAAGTGAACGCGATGGTGCGGTTGACGTTGATCCCCATGAGGGCCGCCGTCTCCCGGTCCTGCGCCACCGCCCGCATGGCCTTCCCCAGTTTCGTGCGGGTGACCAGCAGGTGCAGGCCGACCATCATCGCCAGCGCCACAAAGAGCGTCAGCAGCTCCAGGGTGTTGGTGCGCAGGCCGCCCACGGTATAAGTGCTCACCTGGAAAGGCGGCAGGAAGCGGCGGGTTTGCGGCCCCCAGATCCACAGGGCCACGTTTTGCACGAAGATGGACATGCCGATGGCGCTGATCAGCAC